>NZ_RZSA01001548.1:0-899 GCF_003998075.1 Mesorhizobium sp. M2A.F.Ca.ET.037.01.1.1
ACGATCAGCGCCGCGATGCCGATCCACAGCATGAACACGCCTGGCGCCACGACTTCCATCACCAGGAGCACGATGCCGAGAACCATCCAGTTCCACGGGCCGAGTTCCGAAACGATGCGGTCGATCATTGACGGTCTCCCACAGAGTTAGATGATCAGCCGTCGGTCTGCCGCACGATCGGCGGGCGCGAACCCTGGCGCGGCGTGCCCGATGGGGTATCGCCCTTGAAGACTTCGCGGGCGATCTCGCCGATGCCGCCGAGCGAACCGATCAGCGACGAGGCCTCGAACGGCATCAGCACGATCTTGTTGTTGCTCGACGAACCGATCTTGGCCAAGGCCTCGGTGTATTTCTGCGCGACGAAGTAGTTGATCGCCTGCACATCGCCCTTGGCGATGGCTTCCGACACGACCTGCGTCGCCTTCGCTTCGGCCTCAGCCGAGCGCTCGCGCGCCTCGGCGTCGCGAAAAGCGGCTTCCCTGCGGCCCTCGGCTTCAAGGATCTGCGATTGCTTGAGGCCTTCGGCGGCCAGGATCTGGGCGCGCTTGTCGCGCTCGGCCATCATCTGGCGGCCCATCGATTCCACGAGATTGGCTGGCGGGTTGATGTCCTTGATCTCGACGCGGGTGATCTTGATGCCCCACGGATGCGCCGCCTCGTCCACGACGCGCAGGAGGCGCTCGTTGATCGCGTCGCGATTGGAAAGCAATTCGTCGAGGTCCATCGAGCCCATGACGGTACGGATGTTGGTCATGGTGAGGTTGAGGATGGCGTTCTGGAGACCTGCGACCTGATAGGCCGCCTGGGCGGCGTTCAGCACCTGGTAGAAGGCGACGCCGTCGACCCCGACGATGGCATTGTCGCGGGTGATGATCTCCTGCGTCGGGACGTCGAGCACC
>NZ_RZSA01001549.1:0-897 GCF_003998075.1 Mesorhizobium sp. M2A.F.Ca.ET.037.01.1.1
GTGTAGGCGCGGCCGAGATCAAGCGAACCGGTCGAGAGACGGGCCAGTACCTGGCCGTCATGACTGTCGATGACATAGGCGAGCGGGATCGGCTTCTCGCCATCGGTCTTCTGGTCGCTGACGACGGCATAGCCCCAGGCCTTGAGCGAGGCTTCAAGCGCGCCGCCGAACGGCGAACCGTCGGGCTTGAGCAGGCTGGTTCCGGTGCCCGGTCCGACATGTTCGGCAAGCCGGCTTACCATGTCGCCGGCAATGGCGCTGGCGGCCGGGCCGGAGATCTCAGGCGGCGCGGAACTGGCAACGAGCCCGTCCGTTCCGGTGGTCTGGCAGCCGGCCAGCAGCGCGGCGAGGAAGGTCATTGCGAGCAATCGCGGGACGAGGCGGCCAGCACCCATCGCCTACCCTCCACGCCTGATGCTGATCTTCTCTTTGTGCCAGCCGACGCCGGAGACGAGAACGGCGCGATCGACGTGATAGTCGACCACCATCATGTTGGCCTTCATCCGGTAGTTGACGATGCGGTTCTCGCCGCCCGACACGACGAAGAGGACCGGTGCGTCCTGGCCAGACATCGAACGCGGAAACTGGATGTAGGTCTTCTCACCGTCCGAATAGACCCGCGTCGGCCGCCAGCGCGCATTGCCGCTGACGCTGTACTGGAAATTCAGCTGCTCCGCCGGCACGCCGGCGCCAGAAATCGTGTTCACTTCCAGCCTGGCATTGATATCGGCAAGCCGCGCCGACACGTCCTCCGGATATTCGAAACCGACCCGGGCCATGTACTGGCTGCCATGCGACTTGAGCTGGATGTGGTAGGTGCGCCGCGACGTCGTCACCACCATTGAGGTGACCAGACCCGGCTCGGCCGGCTTGACGATGAGATGGATCGCCTGACCT
>NZ_RZSA01000154.1:0-9147 GCF_003998075.1 Mesorhizobium sp. M2A.F.Ca.ET.037.01.1.1
CCAATAAAGCGTCGGCAGGCAGGCAAGGATCGCTACCGCCACGCTGATCAGGAAGCGACGGTCGAAGATCGCCTCACGCGTTTCGCGGACCGACAGAGATGCCAGGAACAGGGCGGCAAGGAAGATGATGATGTTGTATTTCGACAGCATCGCGGCCGCCGTCGCCAGGCCCAAAAACGCATAGGCAACGGCCGATCGCCGCTTTTCCACCTCGACCAGCGCCAGAAGCAGCACCGAGGTGAAACAGAATATGGCGACCGAGTGGGCGAGGGCGTGCTGCATTTCCCAGAAGATCTGAGGAAACAGAAGCAGCCCGAACATGCCGGCGGCAGCGGCGCGGTTCGAGTAGCCGAGGCGGCGTATGGCGGTGAAATAGGCGGTCAGCCCCGCCGCCAGCAAGCCATATTTGACGATCTTGAGGGCAAGGACGCTGGTTCCGACCACAGAGGCCGCAAGCATCGCCAGCCAGGTGTATAGAGGCGGCTGCGAGCTGCCGTAGCCGGCGGCCAAAAACCGCATCTCCATCAGCTGCTCGGAATCGTCGACGCCGACGCCGGTGCCCGCGACATGGGACAACAGCGTCATCGCCACGATCTGCGTCAGGCAGTAGACGAGGACCGACGCGATCGCGGCGCTGAATGGACCGACCTGTCCATCGCAGAGCCAATCGGTCCATTTCTCTAGCTGCCGCAAGGGGGGTCTTCTCATGCTGATGCGCCGGTAGCGGGGCATCGACCATGCCACAGCAACCGGCGCGATCCAACAATTCGTGGGGCTTCAGGTCCGCATCTTCTCGCCGCTCGGGTCGAAGGGCGGCTCGAGATTGATGCGGGCCGGGCGGCGGTGGCCGAGAATCTCGATCTCGAACAGGCCAGCGCTTTCGTCCTCGGCGAGAGCGGCAGGGACGTAGCCCTGCGCCATCGACTTCTGGACGGAATGTGCATAGCCGCCCGACGTCACCCAGCCGACGACGCGCCATTCGCCATCAACGATGCCGCGCACGGCGGAGGCGCCTTCGGCAGCCTTGGAGCCGCGGACTTCCTTGCCCGTTTCGTCGAAGCGCGGCGCGCCGTAGCCATGCGGCTTCTCGACCGTGCCATAGACCTTGCTGACCTTGGCCCAGATCGGCTCGTCGCCCATCACGTCGGCGTCGACGGCATCGACGATGAAGGAGACGCGCCGCAGTTTTGGTCCTTCGGCATGCTCCTTGGCCGACGCCTCGCGGCCGATGAAGTCGTTCTTCTCCAGCTTGATGAAGCGATCCATCGAGCCTTCGAAGGGACCGTAGATCGGGCGAAGCTCGCGGAACCAGGTCGGGAAGTTCTTTTCCAGACGCATCGACAGCAGCGCGCGCATTCCGAAATCGACGAGGCCGAATTCCTCGCCCGCCTCCTTGATCGCCTTGTAGACAAGGCGCTGATAGGCCGGAGCCATCCAGATTTCGTAGCCTAGGTCGCCGGTATAGGTGATGCGGTTGACCATGCAGGGCGCGCCGCCGACCGCCATCTCGCGGAAGTCCATGAAGCGGAATGCCTTGGTCGAGACGTCGACATCGACCAGCTTCTGCAGCAGGTCGCGGGATTTCGGGCCGGCGATGGAGAGACCCACCAGCGTCTGGTCGAAGCGGTGGATGCGCACCGACCCATCCTTCGGCAGGTGCTTCTCGAACCAGCGCATATGGTATTTCTGCGCGGCCGACGAGCCCCAGATCATGAAACGATCCTCGCCTGATTTGGCGATGGTGAAGTCGCCGATCAGCTTGCCGAACTCGTTAACCATCGGGGTCAGCACGATGCGGCCGACCTTCGGCATGCGGTTCGTCATCAGGCGATTGAGGAAATCCTCCGCGCCCGGGCCGGACACTTCGTATTTGGCGAAGTTGGCGATCTCGGTGACGCCGACCTTCTCGCGCGTGGCGCGCACTTCCTCGCCGATCGGGCCGAAATCGTTGGAGCGGTGGAAGGACACGATGTCCTTCGGCTCGGTGCCCTTGGGCGCGAACCAGAGCGGGGTTTCCAGACCCCAGCTATCGCCCATGACCGCATTGTTGGCGAGCATGGTGTCGTAGAGCGGCGTCGTCTGCGCGGGGCGGGCGGCCGGCAGTTCCTCGTTCGGGAAGCGGATCGAGAAGCGGCGCGAATAGTTCTCGCGCACCTTGGCGTTGGTGTAGCGCAGCGTCGCCCATTCGCCGAAGCGGGCGACGTCCATGCCCCAGACGTCGAAGCCCGGATCGCCATGCACCATCCAGTTGGAGAGCGCCAGGCCGACGCCGCCGCCCTGGCTGAAGCCGGCCATGACGGCGCAGGCGCACCAGAAATTGGTCAGGCCCTGCACCGGGCCGACCAGCGGGTTGCCGTCGAGCGCGAAGGTGAAGGGTCCGTTGATGATCTGCTTGATGCCGGCCTTCTCGATACCGGGGAAATGCTTGAAGCCGATCTCCAGCGACGGCGCGATGCGGTCGATGTCGGGCTGCAGAAGCTCGTGGCCGAAATCCCACGGTGTGTTGACCGGCGACCACGGCTTGCAGGCCTTTTCATAGGTGCCGAGCAGGATGCCATTGCGCTCCTGGCGGGTGGAGATCTCGCCCTTGAAGTCGAGCACGCCGATCATCTCGCGGCCGGTCGACTTGTTGAACTCCTCGACCTCCGGCATCGGCTCGGTGAGCAGGTACATATGCTCCATCGCCAGCACCGGCAGCTCGACGCCGACCATGCGGCCGATCTCGCGCGCCCACAGGCCGCCGCAGTTGACGACATGCTCGGCGTGGACCGTGCCTTGCTCGGTGACGACGTTCCAGGTGCCGTCCGGCTGCTGCGTCAGATCGACGACGCGGTTGCGCAGCACGATCTCCGCGCCGAGTTTCTTGGCCGCCTTGGAATAGGCGATGGTGGTGCCGGACGGATCGAGATGACCTTCGACCGGATCCCACATGGCGCCGACGAAGTTCTTCTCGTCCATCAGCGGGAACATGGCCCTGGCTTCCGAGGGCGTGATCAGCTCGGTGTCCATACCGAGATAACGGCCCTTGGCGTGAGCCAACCGCAGGAAGTCCATGCGCTCCGGCGTATCGGCCATCATGACGCCGCCGGTCAGATGCAGCGAGCAGGACTGGCCGGAAAGCTCCTCGATCTCGTTGTAGAGCTGGACCGTATAGGCCTGCAGCTTGGCGACGTTGGGGTCGCCGTTCAGCGTGTGGAAGCCGCCCGCCGCATGCCAGGACGAGCCGGAAGTCAGCTCCGAGCGCTCAATCAGCATGATGTCGGTCCAGCCGGCCTTGGCGAGGTGATAAAGCACCGAGCAGCCGACGACGCCGCCGCCGATGACAACCGCTTTTACATGGGATTTCATGAAGATAGGTCCGTTTTTACAGAGACTGAATCGAATGATTGGTGTGGAGTCTAAGCGAAGCTCGACGGAGTGGGGGTCGACTGTTCATCCTCACACAGAAAATCAGAAATCCGTCGGCGCGCCGCCTTCGGCGCGGCGTTTTTCGACGAAATCGTTGAGTTCCTCGCGGATGGCCGGATCCATATACGGCTCCTCGTAGGAGGCAAGGCGCTCCTTCCACACCTTGTTGGTGCGTTCCATCGCCGTCGGCGAGCCGGCCTCGGTCCAGGTCTCGAAGTTGCGCCAGTCGGAGACGATCGGCGAATAGAAGGCGGTCTTGTAGCGCTCCTGCGTGTGCTGGGTGCCGAAGAAATGGCCGCCGGGGCCGACCGACTGGATGGCGTCGAAGCCGAGCGCGTCCTCGGAGAGATCGAGGGGGGTGAGGAACTCGGCCACCATCTGCAGAAGATCGATGTCGAGGATGGTCTTTTCGTAGGAGCAGCGCAGGCCGCCTTCCAGCCAGCCGGCGCCGTGCATCATCAGATTGCCGCCTCCCTGGATCGCGCCCCAGAGGGAGAACACGCTCTCATAGGCAGCCTGCGCGTCGACCGTGTTGGCGGCGCAAGTGTTGGAGGTGCGGTAGGGGATGTTGTAGCGGCGGGCGAGCTGGCCGCCAACGAGCTGCGCCTTCATGTATTCGGGTGTGCCGAAGGCCGGCGCGCCGGACTTCATATCGACGTTGGAGGTGAAGCCGCCATAGCCGACCGGCGCACCTTTCTTGACCATCTGCGCGAAGGCAATGCCGGAAAGCGCCTCGGCGTTCTGCTGCACCAGCGCGCCGGCGACCGTGACCGGCGCCATGGCGCCCGACAGCGTGAACGGGGTGACGATCACGGCCTGGCCCATGCTCGCCATCTGGATGATGCCTTCCATCATCGGCACGTCGAGCTTGAGCGGCGAATTGGTGTTGATGATGGTGAAGACCGACGGTTCGGCCATTAGCTGCTCGCGGCTGATGCCGCGGGCGATGCGGGTGATCTCGATGCCGTCGACATTGCGCTCCTTGCCGAGCGAATAGATGTGGAAGACCTTGTCGGTCAGCATGGCGAGGTCGCGGATGCACTCCAGGTGCCGCACCGAGGGGTGGATGTCGATCGGCTCGACCGGATAGCCGCCGGTGCATTGCAGGATGTTGTGCATCTGCGCCAGGCGCAGGAAGTTGCGGTAGTCCGCCTGGTTGCCGGGCCGGCGGCCGCGGTCGAGGTCGGAGCAGTTCGGCGCCGAGGCCATCATCGACAGGATGACGTTGTTGCCGCCGAAGCGCAGATTATGCGCCGGGTTGCGAGCGTGCAGTGTGAATTCCGAAGGGCAGTGCGAGACGAGCTCGAGGATCATGTCGCTGTCGAAGCGCACGCGCTCCGAGCCTTCGCGCACATCGGCGCCGTGCGCCTTCATGATGCGGCGGGCTTCGTCGTGCAGAACGTCGACGCCGATCTCCTTCAGCACGCGCAGCGAGGCGAGGTGGATCGATTCCAACTCGTCGTCGGACACGAATTTGGTCGGCGTCAGCGGGTTCTTCAACTGCCGGAAGGCGGGCTGCTCGAAAGCGGCCGCGCCGCCGGCGCGCTTGCCCGCGCGGCCGCCACGGCGGGCGCGATCGGTAGCCGGTGCCGGCTCGGCGGGATGGAGGGCAGCGGTCATGAAATGCCTCGTCAGGGTACGTATTTGGCCGGCATAATGGACCGGCGGCCATGCAGCCGGTGAGGAGGCGGCGACCACTAGGGCGAGGGAAGCGACATGACGGGACGGCAACCGGTCGCCTGCCGTTTCGCTGCGTGAAGCCTGTTACATTCCCGTCTTTTACTTGTGCTATACTTGCAGGCCGAGCATCTTGAGGGGGATAGCGATGCCTGACGTCATCAAAGTGCGCGCGGCAACCAACAACGAGGTCGCGTTCCTGGCATGGGATATCGATGGGATGATCCCGGGTTGCCTCGGCTTCGAGATCGTCCGCCTCTATCCCGATAGCGGTGAGGAGCGTTGCCTGGCGGCGTGGGTGCCGTTCAAGGGACAGCGCAATCCAAGATGGATACCGCAGGACACCGGGGTGTGGCCGGTGCAGAAGACGTTCTGGCGCGACCTGACGGTGCGCCGGCGCCGCGACAGTATCCATCTCAGGCCGGAGGGCGAGATGATTGCCTACCGCGTACGCCCCGTCGGCGACATGAAGCCGGGCCTCGAACCGGTGCCGGTGCGTCCCGACCAGGTCGTGGACGGCAAGCCTGCCTATACGGGTGCTCCGCGTCCGCTCGGCTATCTCGGGCAGGGCGCCGTCAGTCCGCCGATTTTCCTGGGGCAAATGTTCGGCAACGCGCGGGTCGCCTTCACCAACGGGGTCTTGTCGACGCAATGGATGTCGCGCGCGCTGGCGGAAGCAGGCATCAAGGTCGGGCAGCGCGACAAGATCAGAGCCGAGCTGCAGAACCCGGCAAGCAAGATACGCGCGTACCTGCATGGCGATGTGCCTGACGTGCTTACCAGCCTGATGAAGCGGGCCAAGAGCGAAGGCGGCACTGTCAGGCTTGCGCTCTACGAGCTCGGCGATGACGAATTGTGCGACGCGATCATCGCCGCCAAGGACGTGGTGGAGGTCATCCTTTCCAATTCGGGCCGGGACGACAAGACCGGGAAATGGGACTTGGGCAACGCGCCGTTCAGGAAGCGCCTGCATGACGCCGGCGTCGTGGTGACCGATCGCCTGTTCAACAACAACCATATCGGCCACAACAAATTCGCCGTCTATCGCGATGCCCAGGGCGATCCGCGGGCGGTGATGACCGGCAGCACCAACTGGACCTCGACCGGTATCTGCGGCCAGTCGAACAACGCCTTCGTCCGCGACGATCCGGCAATGGCCAAGGTGTTCAATGCCTATTGGGAGCGGATGAAGACCGACGTGTTCCCGCCGCCGGCCAGCGAGAGCGCCGCCGGACATGTGGCGCAGACCCAAGGCGTGCCGTTCCGCAAGGACAATCATATGGCGAACCCGCTCGACGGCGCGACGGTAGCGCTGAATGGCATGACGGTGTGGTTCTCGCCGAACGACCCGGAGCGCAACAAGAAGGACATCTCGGTGCGCCCGGTCGACCTCGAGGACGTCTTCGCCCGCATCAAGGCGGCGAAGCGCGCGGTGCTGTTTCTCGTGTTCAATCCTTCGCAGCTCGGCGAGAACTCGATCGTCGACCAAGCGGTGGCGGCGGCGAAAGCCGATCCGAAGCTGATCGTGCAGGGGGCGATCAGCGACGAGACGGCGATGCCCAACTACGTCGCACCTACCAAGGATCCGGTCACCCACAAGTCGAACAAGGACGGCAAGTCGCCCTTCGTGTTCCCGGAAAAGGTCTGGGAGGCGCCGAACGTCTCGATCGTCAGGGCGGCGAACCTGACCGGCGCGACGATCGCCCGCGATTTCCAGGCGGAAGTGCTGACCGTCGGCCACGCCATCGTGCACGATAAGATCGTCATCATCGATCCGATGGAGGACAACGCCACCGTCATCACGGGCAGCCACAACCTCGGCTACAAGGCCTCCTACGAGAATGACGAGAACCTGGTGATCGTGGAGGGCGACAAGACGTTTGCCGCCGCCTACGCGGTGCACATGCTGGATGTCTTCGACCACTACAAGTTCCGCGCCTGGCGCCGGACGATCGGGAAGGGGCCTTCGGACGACGACGGGATTTCCGTCGACGACAAATGGCTGAAGCCCTATGCCGATGGCAAGAAGGGAGCCATCGCCCGCTACTTCCCATAGCAGCCTCCGCCGGCCCCGCCCATTTGAGCGGCCGTTGACGCAAGCGGATTTCGCCGCCGGCCTGGCCGGCCCGGCCGAGGCTCCTGACAGGGCTTGGCTGGAGCAAGCGGTTTTCGCGTGCGAGGGCTTACGGCTGCCCAGGCGAACGGCTAAGGCTGCCAGCCGAGGACAGCCATGAGCGCGGCGGATTCAAAGAGCAGCGAGAGGGTGCAGTGGGCCGCGATCACCGGCGTGATCGCGACCGTGTCGGTGTTCGCCATCGCGCAAGGGCTTTCCTATCCGCTGCTGAGCTTCATCCTGCAGCGGCAAGGCGTTTCGCCGGCGATGATCGGGCTGTCGGCGGCGATGACGCCGATCGGCTTCATCGTTTCCTCGCCGCCAATTCCGGCATTGGCGCGCCGCTTCGGAGCGGGGCGCACCGCGCTCACTTGCGCGGCGCTCTCGGCGCTGATGCTGGCCCTGGTCGGCTGGACGCAGAATGTCTATCTGTGGTTCCCACTGCGCTTCCTGATCGGCGTGGTGACCAACCCGCTCTATGTGCTCAGCGAAATCTGGGTGATCGCGCTGGCGCCGCCGGCGAGGCGCGGCCGCGTCATGGGCATCTATTCCACCATCATCTCGGCCGGCTTTGCAGCCGGGCCGCTCTGCCTGCTTGCCGTCGGCACCGAAGGCTGGCCGCCTTTCCTGGTCGGCATCGGCGCCTTCCTCTTCTGCGGCGCCTGCCTGGCCGCGGTGGTGCGCCGCCTGCCCAAGGTCGAGGAGGCCGAGAACAAGGTTTCGGTGTTGGGCTTCATACCCTTGGCCTGGCTGCTCCTGTCGGCGGTCGTCGTCGCGGCCGGTTTCGAGCAGGCTATCCTGGCCCTGCTGCCGGTCTATGGAACACATCACGGTATTCCCGAAGCGCGTATGTCGGCGCTGCTGTCGGTGATGATCGCCGGCAACATCGCCATGCAGGTGCCGCTCGGCCTGCTCGCCGAAAAGCTGACGGCGCGCCTGGTGCGCTTCGGCTGCGTCGCCGTGACCATCCTTGGATGCGTGCTTCTGCCGGTATTGATTGAGACGCCGCTGATCTGGGTATGTGTCTTTATCTGGGGCGCCGTTTCCTACGGCATCTACACCATGTCGATCATCGAGCTCGGCGAACGCTTCACCGGCTCGGCGCTGGTCGCCGGCAACGCCGCCTTCTCGCTGATGTGGGGCCTCGGCGGCATCGTCGTGCCGCCGCTCACCGGCGGTGTCATGGATGTCATCGGCGCCGCCGGGCTTCCAATCACGCTCGGCGCGATCTGCGCTGCGCTGGCGACGGCGACGGTCGTGCGCCGGCGGGTTTTGTAGTCGATCTTAACACGGCTCTTGAATATCCAAGCAGCGAACGCGATGTAGGCGGGGCGCCTGATGGAGACCTGCATGACCAGCACGATGACCAAAACCCAGCCTGAATTGGCGGCTGACGATCCCTTCCTCTGGCTCGAGGATCGCAACGGCAAGGAAGCGCTGGGCTGGGTTCATCGCCAGAATGCGCTGACGGTGGCCGAATTGCAGAGTGATCCTTCCTATCAGCCGACCTTCGAGACCGCGCTCGACCTGATGACGGCCGAGGACAATATGCCGGTCGGGGCCGCACTTGCCGGTCACGTCTATAATTTCTGGCAGGACAAGACCAATGCGCTGGGCCTGTGGCGCCGCACGCCTGTCGCTTCCTACAAGACCGACAGACCGGAATGGGAGACAATCATCGATTTCGACCAACTCTCGGCGAAGGAAGGCGTGAAATGGGTGTTCGGCGGGGCGAGCCGGCTCTATCCCGATTTCAACCGCTGCCTGCTCTATATGTCGCCGGACGGCGGCGACGCCAGCGAATTGCGCGAGTTCGACATCGCCACGAGGTCCTTCGTCGAGGACGGGTTTCGCGCTCCGGCGTCCAAGTCGGGCTTTTCCTGGCTGGACAAGGACACGGTGCTCGTCTCGGCGGCTTTCGAGGAAGAGGACAAGACGCAGTCCGGCTA
>NZ_RZSA01001550.1:0-896 GCF_003998075.1 Mesorhizobium sp. M2A.F.Ca.ET.037.01.1.1
CTTCAATGTCCTCGATCCGGCGATCGTGCCCCGGCGCCTCCTGGCGCCGACGGAAGAGATGGCGATCTGCGGCGCGGACGGCCATGAGACCGGCGTTGCCATCGAGGCCTTTCCCGTGCCCGGCAAGGTCGCGCTCTACCTCGAGCAAAGAGGGGACGCCGGCGCAGACTTCAGCTCCGACACGGGCGATACGATCGGCGTCCGTATCAGCGGAGCGGTCGGTCGCGGCGCCGTTTTCTTCGTCCCGGGCTGCGCGCGTACCGATGCCGCGTTGCGCACGCGGCTGGCCGATGCCGCCTGCCTTCTGTTCGACGGCACCGTCTACACGGACGACGAGATGGTCACAGCCGGCGTCGGCCAGAAAACCGGCACACGCATGGGGCACATCGCAATGTCGGGGCAAGCGGGTTCGATCGCCGGTCTGGCCGATGTGAAGATCGCTCGCCGTATCTTCATCCATATCAACAACACCAATCCTGTTCTGGACGAGAATTCCGCCGAGCACGCGGCGATCAAGGCGGCTGGCTGGGAAGTCGCCTCCGACGGCATGGAGATGGAATTTTGAGCGATTTCCACGATGCGGCCCGAGGCGGCCTGTCAAAGCGCGAGCTCGAAGCCATGCTGCGGCGGGTCGGCGACGAGCGCTACCACAACCGCCATCCTTTCCATCACAGGATGACCGGTGGCGCCCTGTCGAAGGCCGAAATGCAGGCCTGGGCGCTGAACCGCTATTGCTACCAGGCCGTCATTCCGCGCAAGGACGCCATGATCCTGGCTCGTGCCGAAGATCCGGCTTTTCGCGCCGCCTGGCGCAAGCGCATCGAGGACCATGACGGCGAGGACGGCTGGAGTGGCGGCATCGCGCGCTGGCTGCATCTGGCGACCTCGCTCGGGCT
>NZ_RZSA01001551.1:0-894 GCF_003998075.1 Mesorhizobium sp. M2A.F.Ca.ET.037.01.1.1
GTATGCACCGTGTCGTCAATGCTCAGATGGCCGAGGGAGTTCGTCGTGTCTCGACACGCCAGGGTATTGATCCTCGCGGCTTTACCTTCGTCCCTCTCGGCGGTGCGGGTGGGATCCATGCAACGGCTCTTGCCGAGGATCTCGGCATGAGCAGGATATTGGTTCCGCGCTTTCCGGGTGTTCTGGCTGCTTCGGGTTTGCTGGCGGCGCCTGTCGAGCATGAGGCCTCCAGCACTTTCATCACGAATATTTACGGCGCGCAGATCTCCGCCATACGTTCTGTTTTCGATCGACTAGACGCTCAATGTCGCAGCCTTCTTGCGGCCGAGCAGGTCAACGAAGGCAGTGTCACGATCTCCTACTACGCCGATGTCTGCTATGTGGGGCAATCGTTCTACGTCGAGATACCCTTTCATTTGGACGAGCAGGACCCGCTGGGCCGCCTCTACAACGATTTTGTGCGCGAACACGAGCGTCTGTACGGCTACAGCAATGACGGAGCTGCGCGTATCGTCAATCTGCGCAGCAGCCACAGGGCGGCCCAGCCGAAGGGGGCGCTGGCATTCGCCTATGAGCCATCCGGCGGCGCTGTAGAGAGAGCGAAACGCACGGTGCGGTTCCCCGGCTATGAGCGAATGGAGGCCAGCATCTATCAGCGTGAGGCGTTGCCGGTCGGCTTCACGTTCCAGGGCGGAGCAATCCTGGAACAGGCCGACACGACCACCTTGATCGGGCCGGGTTGGACGGGTTCGGTGCTGGATACCGGCGATATTCTGCTCGTCCGTACTGCGTTATGAAACTGCGCACAGTCGAGTTCGAGTCTACTTTTATTTCGGCCAAATTCGGTCATTCTGGTGAGGCGGGGTTCCTGAACGCTCAGCCATCGCGCTGAGT
>NZ_RZSA01001552.1:0-892 GCF_003998075.1 Mesorhizobium sp. M2A.F.Ca.ET.037.01.1.1
CATCTGTCCGACATGACGGTCGCCTTCGTCGGCGAGGGTCGGGACAATGTCGCGCTATCCCTGGCCGTGGGCGCCGCCAAGGTCGGCGTCGACATGCGCATCGCTTCACCCAAGGAGCTTTGGCCGGACGACGAGTTCTGCGCCCATGTCAGAACCCTGGTGGAGCGCAGCGGCGGCCGCTTCAGGCTGGACGAAGACGTGAAGAGCTGCGTCGAAGGCGCCGACTTCATCTACACCGATGTCTGGCTCTCCATGGGTGAGGACAAGTCGGCCTGGGCCGAGCGTATCCGCCTGCTGACGCCCTATCGGGTGACGAGCGAGGTGATGTCGGCCAGCGGCAATCCGCACGTGAAATTCATGCATTGCCTGCCGGCGTTCCACGATACCGAGACCGAGGTCGGCGCCTCGGTCTCGCGCGAATTCGGCATCGACTGCATGGAGGTCACCGATCAGGTCTTCGAATCGGGCGCGTCGATCGTGTTCGACCAGGCGGAGAACCGCATGCACACGATCAAGGCGCTGCTCGTCGCGACGATCGGCAATTGAGATGCTGATCGTTGCGGCTCTCGGCGGGAACGCGCTGTTGCGGCGCGGCGAGCCCATGACCGCCGAAAATCAGCGCGGCAATGTCAAGCATGCGGCATCCGCCCTGGCGGCGCTTATCGACCAAGGCCATTCGCTCGTCATCACGCATGGCAACGGCCCGCAGGTCGGCTTGCTGGCGCTCCAGTCGGCGGCCTCGAGCGACGGCGCGTTCCCGCTCGACGTGCTCGGCGCCGAAAGCGCCGGCATGATCGGCTACATGATCGAGCAGGAACTTGCCAACCTTATCAGCCAGAGGCTGTTCGCGACATTGCTGACACAGGTGAAGGTCGACCCGGGCGACCCCGCC
>NZ_RZSA01001553.1:0-892 GCF_003998075.1 Mesorhizobium sp. M2A.F.Ca.ET.037.01.1.1
CCTGGGGTTCCCCGAACCGCCGTTCTCGTGAGAGGGTTCTTAGCTTCCGTTCCGCGGCCGCGTCACAGAGGCTTCCAACTCACTTGACTATTATCGTCCCCTTCATCATCAGATGAAAATCACAGTGGTAGTGAATAGGATCGGCTGAAGCCTTAATGGTCGTCGAATACTTTTTCTTCGGTTTTAGAGAATCGGTCCCCTCGAACTTTCCGGTGGAATCCATTCCGGCGTGACCGTGTGCTCAAAGGTCGTTTCGCTTGACCACTCCACGGTGTCTCCCGCGGCTATGGTCACCTCCTTCGGGTCATATCCCATTGAGCCGTCAACTGGGCGTCACATGTCGGCTTTTGCCTCGCACGTTGCAGCCCAGCAAAAGCAGGCATCGATCCAATCCGCCCCCGGCCAGGCGGCTTCTGGGCCAGGTCGGAGAGCTTCTTGCGGTGATGCCGGCGGGCTTCACGTGCCTGACGACCGGCGCCATAGCGATGCGCGCATGCCCTCCATTTGCAGGAGGTCGCGTCGTACCTACTGCCGAGTGCTCCGAAGTTCTGCCGTTCGCACCTCGTCAACCATCAAGAGCCCGGCGTCCTCCGCATCCTTCAGGGCGACACAATAGACGTTCTCGGCGTCCTCGCGGCTCAGCCAGCCGCGATTGACGGTCGCCGCGACACGCTTAGGATCGCGCTTCAGCGGATCGCCGTAACCGCCGCCGCCGCAGGCGGTGAACTCGATGCGGGCGCCATCCTCGATCGTCTCTTCGCTGAAGGCAGGCAGCACGATTTTCTCGCTTGCCCTAAGCTTGATCGTCTCGCTCTCCTTGCCGTCGCCGCCGCCCAACACGCCGCGCGGCGGGAAGCTGGTGCCGTCGGCCGCGTAGACGATCGTCATGTCG
>NZ_RZSA01001554.1:0-891 GCF_003998075.1 Mesorhizobium sp. M2A.F.Ca.ET.037.01.1.1
CTCCATCCCCACGCCGGCGGTCGCATACTGCCACAGTGCGACCAGCAGTTTACGTGCTAAGGCGACGATCAGCGGCTTGCGCAGCCGCCCGCCGTTGCGCTCGACCCGCTGTTTGAACCACTGGCTAAGGGCCGAGTCTGGTTGGTGTCGCAGCCACAGCCAGGCCATCTGCACCATCGTTCCCCTCAGCCGCGGATTGCCCGCTTTTGAGACGCCCTGCTAGTGATCGACAGAACCGCTCTGCCAAGGCGTTGGCGCAAGCCCGGCGTAAGCCGCAAGCTGCCTTCGATTGTCGAAGTGACGATAAAGACCTTCAGACCAGAGTACGTTGGCGAACTCAGCGCCCACCCCCTTCAGCTGCGAGCAGTCTCACCATCGGCGCCGGGTCGTTCGCCTCGGCCCGATCCAGCAGCAGATCGTCGCGCGCCGCCTCGACCTTTTGCACTGCTCCAGGATCAGCTCAAGCCGGTCGAGCTCGCGCACAACCTGTGCCTTCAGGTGGAAAGGTAAGGCGCGGCCATCACCCGTTTGGAGGTTCTCGAGCCTGGCACGTCGGTCGCGACGCAGCGGCTCATAGTCACCGACGCCCTGGGCGAATAGCAGTCCCTTGATCCGGTTGACGTGCTCCACCCGCTCGGCGATCAGCGTCTTGCGTTCCCGGCAGATTCGGCGGCGATCCTCTTCCTCGGGGCTCGGCGGCTTGACCATGGAGCAGACCCGCGGCTCGCCGCGCTTGTAGGCCAGCAAGGTGCGCACCAGGGTCTCGCCGTCGATCTTATCGGTCTTCGCCCGCCGGCGCCGCCGTGACACCAGGATCGAGGCGGCGTCGACCACGTGGCTTTCGATCGCTTCGCCCTGAAGCACCCGATGGATCCAGAAGCCGTCTAGTCC
>NZ_RZSA01001555.1:0-887 GCF_003998075.1 Mesorhizobium sp. M2A.F.Ca.ET.037.01.1.1
CGCCTGGGCGAGATGCCGTCTTCCGACTACACGCTGTTGAAAAGCCCCTACCCCGACCAGGCGCTGGTGCATGTCCATGCCGACGCCGGCGAGCTCGGCCGCGTCTACCGGCCGACGATTGCGATCAATGCCTCGCCCGCCGCTTTCGTCGAGGCCTTCGCCAAATGCAAGCCCGCCGCTAGTCCTTCCTGGGCGGCCGAGGTGGAAAAGGCGCATGCCGCGTATCTCGAATGGTCGACGCCCCCTCAGACCGGCCCAGGCGCCGTGCAGATGGGCCCGATTATTGAGCATCTTGGAAAGGTCCTGCCGGAAGACGCCATCCTCACCAACGGCGCCGGCAACTACGCCACCTGGGTGCATCGCTTCTACCGCACCCGCCGCTTCGGCACGCAGGCGGCGCCTACTTCCGGCTCGATGGGCTACGGCACGCCCGCGGCCGTCGCCGCCAAGTCACTGTTCCCGGATCGCACCGTGATAGCCTTCGCCGGCGACGGCTGCTTCCTGATGAACGGCCAGGAGTTCGCGACCGCTGTTCAGTACGACCTTCCGATCATCGTCATCGTCGTCAACAACGGCATTTACGGCACGATCCGCATGCATCAGGAGCGGGAATATCCGAGCCGCGTCGTCGCCACCGAACTCAAGAACCCGAATTTCGCGGCGCTCGCCCGCGCCTATGGCGGCCATGGCGAGACGGTGGAAAAGACCGCCGACTTCGCGCCGGCCTTCGAACGCGCGCTGGCCAGCGGCAAGCCGGCGATCGTCGAGATCAAGCTCGATCCCGAAGCGATCACTCCGACCCGCACGCTGACGCAGATCCGCAACAAGAGCTGAGTGCCTGCAAGGTATAGGCAGCGATCCTTCGCGCCCCCCTCTGGCCTGCCGGC
>NZ_RZSA01001556.1:0-886 GCF_003998075.1 Mesorhizobium sp. M2A.F.Ca.ET.037.01.1.1
CCGGAACCTTGCGTCATCAATCGCTCCTTGGCGGCCGCGCGCAACCCATGCGTGCCGACCGCCGCGAAAGATGTGGTGAAAGCGGGGGGCTGCTGCAAGAGTTTGGGGGTTGGTTGGGCGGAAAATCGGAACGAGATGCCACAGCACTTCAAATGCTGGTTGGTGGCAATCGCCTCAGTTTGGCGATTGGCCGAGCTATTCCTCCGATCGTCATCCACGGGCGAAGCAAGGAGCGAAGCGACGCGCGCAGACCCGAGGATCCATTCCGTTACCTCGAGCGCCGCTCACGGTGCAGAATTCTGCTCCGCTACAATCCTCGACCACGGTCACGGAATGGATCCTCGGGTCTGCGCTCCGCTTCGCGTCGCTCCGCCCGTGGATGACGAAGTGACGACGTCTCGCCCTCAGTGAAAATACCGGTTCATCCGCTTTGCCAGTTCGATATCCAGCGCCGTCACGCCGCCGGCGTCATGCGTGTTCAGCGTCACGTCGACGGTCTTGTAGACATTGGACCAATCCGGGTGATGGTCCATCTTCTCGGCGGCCAGCGCCACGCGGGTCATGAAGGCGAAGGCCTCTGAGAAATTCTTGAAGACGAAGCTGCGCTTGATCGACGCGCCGTCGGCGGCGAGCGACCAGCCGTCGAGTTCGGCCAGAGCGGCGGCGATCGCGTCCTTGCTTAGTTTTTCTCTCGTCATGATGATTTCCCGTGCTATCTCGAATTTGACCCCACCATAATGCAAGTCGCCCAAAGCTGCTTTGCGGTTTTGGGGTTCCAAATGCACAAACAGCGCATATCGAATGAGCATAAAGTCCATAAATTCCGTTCTGTTCGTCTGCCTCGGCAATATCTGCCGTTCGCCGCTCGCCGAGGGCGTGTTCGCGC
>NZ_RZSA01001557.1:0-879 GCF_003998075.1 Mesorhizobium sp. M2A.F.Ca.ET.037.01.1.1
ATCGAGGCGCGCCCATCTCATCATGCGCTGGCCGATGGCAAGGACGGCGGGCGTCACACCCTGCTCGGCGACCATGGCGCCCATGCGCTCGCCGGTCGGCTTGAAGATCAGCATGCCGATCGAGAAGGTCGTGGCATAGCCGACGAGGCCGATGACGATCCACAGTTCGGTGAAGCCGACCCAGAAACCGCACATGACGAGGCCGAAGATCAGCGTCAGCATCGACATCGGCGCGAAGAACCTGCCGCCGAGCTGTCCGCTGGCGCGCATTGCCTGCAGCTTGTCCTCGATGTTGCCGGCGCGCTCGGCCAGCACGCCGAGCAGGAACAGCACGAAGCCGCCGCCGACCCACAAAATAGCCGAAACGACGTGAAGGAATTTGACGATCGAATACCAATCCATGGTTTGCTCCCGGAGATCCTGCCTGATTTCAAGCGGCGAGGATTTGCGCGCCGCTTCAGAGGAGCGGGCTTTTGCGTGGCGCGTGTTTCGGAACGATGCCGCGGCAGCGGCGGGCATGTTACAGGCGGCCACGATCGGCATTCGAAAATCCGGTTTTAGACGATCCCCAGCGGCGGAGCCGCTGTCCTGTTCCGGCACAGGGAAGCGCGTTCGCTTAAAAAATCGCCGCCGCGTTAAGGGTTCGTTAAGCTTTACAGGCGTTTACTATGCACATCCAGTTTTGCTGGATTCTTACCGAGTGGTTGGAGCCACTTTGTTTGACGCCTCCCTGTTAAACTCCTGAGAGCCGCCTTATCCGCGGCTCTTTTTTTGTCCACGGGCGGCCGGCTCCAAAGCAGCCGGCGTTAACCGTTTGTTAAACATGCGCTTGCCTTCATGGGCATCGAAGCGCATTTTCAAGCCTCAGTCAGTTAAGGG
>NZ_RZSA01001558.1:0-875 GCF_003998075.1 Mesorhizobium sp. M2A.F.Ca.ET.037.01.1.1
GGGCGGGGACCGATCAGGTCGGCGCGGCCCATCTCCTTCAGGGCATCGCGCAGCAGTGGCCAATTGTCGGGGTCGTGGTAACGCAGGAATGCTTTGTGCAGCCGGCGCTGCCGCCCGCCGCGAACGGTCTCGACCTTGTCGGTCGCGCCGCGCCGCACGCCCTTCAGCGTGTTGACGCCGGTGTGGTACATGGCCGTCGCGGTCGCCATGGGCGAAGGCAGGAAGGTCTGCACCTGGTCGGCGCGGTAGCGGTTCTTCTTCAGCCAGAGCGCCAGCTGCAGCATGTCCTCGTCGGTCGTGCCGGGATGGGCGGCGATGAAATATGGAATGAGGTAGTATTTCTTGCCGGCTTCCTTGGCGGCTGCGTCGAACATCTCCTTGAAGCGGTCATAGGTGCCGATGCCCGGCTTCATCATCTTGTCGAGCGGCCCGCGCTCGGTGTGCTCGGGCGCGATCTTGAGGTAGCCGCCGACGTGGTGGGTCACCAGTTCCTTGACATATTCCGGGCTCTTGACGGCCAGGTCATAACGCACGCCGGAGGCGACCATCACCTTCTTGACGCCCTTGACCTCGCGGACCTTGCGGTAGAGCCGGATCAGGTCGTCATGCGAGGTGTTGAGGTTGGGGCAGATATCGGGAAACACGCAGGACGGCAGGCGGCAGGCCGCCTCGATCTTGGGGTCCTTGCAGGCCATCCGGTACATGTTGGCGGTCGGCCCGCCGATATCGGAGATCACGCCGGTGAAGCCCGGGGTCTTGTCGCGGATCTTCTCGATCTCGCGCAGGATCGAGCCCTCGGAGCGGTTCTGGATGATGCGGCCTTCATGCTCGGTGATCGAGCAGAACGTGCAGCCACCGAAGCAGCCGCGCATCAC
>NZ_RZSA01001559.1:0-871 GCF_003998075.1 Mesorhizobium sp. M2A.F.Ca.ET.037.01.1.1
GGGCTCTATCGGGCTCTAAGCGCCGACGGCAACCCTGAATTCTCGACTGTACTAAAAGTCCTCACGGCTGTTGGATTCAAGCTCACCACCACGAAAGCAGCAGCCTGACTCTTGGGACGCACAATGGCGTCCGAAGCGTTGATGTTTGCCTTCACACCAAGTCTGAGAATACGTCGTCCGCATCGGGCACCACCGGAACGAACCGGATGTTTGCTGGGCGACCTTCCTCGTGGAACCAGAGATCAACTATCTTGGTATCGTCGCTCGACGGCCTTGGAGCAGCATCCCTGACTCGAAAGGTTGTCGGCAAATTGACCGAGGTTCCAAATACCAGGGCGTGCTGTTTGGGGAGAGATGGCAATCGCTTAAGGACAGCTTCGGAAATGAATGGCGTCATCTGACGGATTTGCGACAGGTCGTCCGGGTTCTGAATCCGGTGGACCACAAAGTTTGAGCATTGGGACAACACGGTTTTCGAAAGTTCGCTCGGCCGCTGTGATGCCACTATCAGGAACATGCCGTACTTGCGGCCCTCCTTCGCTATCCGCTCAAAAACCTTAGCGGCGTCCAACGCATAACGCGAGGGTGTGGAGGCGACGTAGCGGTGAGCCTCTTCAAGCAGTAAATGAACGGGGAATCGATTTCGCGGGTCGGCTTGCCGCAGCAGGCGAAATGTCAGGCGCGCTAGAACTGAACAAAAGAGCTCTACGACATCATCCGATACCGCGTTCATATCGACAATTACGACCTGGCTTGTCTTGGTCATCCCACTGCCCTGCGCGGACAGGCCGAGGATTCGAGCTAGAAATTCGATCTGGCCTTCGCCCGCTTGCCCACCGTCCGGCAGTGAGTGGCGCAGAAACTCATACTC
>NZ_RZSA01000155.1:0-9144 GCF_003998075.1 Mesorhizobium sp. M2A.F.Ca.ET.037.01.1.1
TTCGGGCGCGGCAGCGGCGAGACGGTCCACCCGCTGCGTGTCGTCAAAAGCTTCCTCAGGCGCCTGTTCATCAATCCGCTGATCATCGGCATCCTGGCCGGGCTCGCCTGGCGCCTTACCGGCGCGCCGCTGCCCGACCTTGTCGAGCGGCTGGTCGATACGCTCGCCGACACGGCCGGCCCGGTGGCGCTGTTCGCCATGGGGCTCAGCCTGCGCCGCTTCGGCATCTCCGGCAATATCAGGCCGGCGCTGGCGCTGTCGGTGCTGAAGCTGTTCCTGATGCCGGCGCTGGTGCTGGCCTTCGTGTGGCTACTCGGCCTGCCGCCGCTGACCTCCAAGGTCGCGGTCGTCGTTGCGGCGCTGCCGTCGGGCATCAATTCCTACCTGATCGCCGTCCAGTTCAACACCGGCCAGGCGCTGGCCTCGAACCAGATGACGCTTGCCACGGCAAGCGCGGTGCTAACCACGTCGTTCTGGCTGACGGTGGTCGTGCACATCTTCGGATAAGCGTCAGCAAGCGTATGCGCGGCTCGCCTTTGCTGGCCCAACCCCTATATGCCATCTTGTGATTGCTTGCCTGCCTTTCCCTAGGTAAGAGCAATGCGCCGGCGTGCGGCTCTTGAAGCACGCTTCAACGGATATCCAGAAAAACGGCCGATCAGCGCGCCGAACGGAGGCCAGACCATGCTTCAGAAAACCAGCCATTTCATGCGCCAGGCCAATCTCATCAATGGTGAATGGGTGCAGGCCGACAGCGGCCAGACCATCGACGTCAACAATCCGGCGACGGGCCTGAAGATCGGCACCGTGCCAAAGGCCGGCAAGGCTGAAACCCGCCGCGCCATCGAGGCGGCCGAGGAAGCGTTCAAGAGCTGGCGCAAGACCACCGCGCTCGAGCGCTCGAAGCTGTTACGCAAGCTGCATGACGCGATGATGGACAATCAGGACGTGCTGGCCGAGCTGCTGACCATCGAGCAGGGCAAGTCGCTCGCCGAATCCAAGGGCGAGATCGGCTCGTCCGCGGCCTACATCCTGTGGTTCGCCGAGGAAGGCCGCCGCGTCTATGGCGACATCGTGCCGTCGCCATGGGGCGACCGCCGCATCCTTGTGACCAAGGAGCCGGTCGGCGTCATCGCCGCCATCACGCCATGGAATTTTCCGTCCTCGATGCTCGCCCGCAAGATCGGTCCGGCCTTGGCCGCCGGCTGCACCGCTGTGGTGAAGCCCGCCTCGCAGACGCCTTATTCCGGCCTCGCCTGGGGCGCGCTGGTCGAGGAAGTCGGTTTCCCGAAGGGCGTCGTCAACGTCGTGACCGGCTCAGCCGGCGAGATCGGCGACGAACTCTGCACCAATCCGCTGGTCAAGAAGATCACCTTCACCGGCTCGACCGAGATCGGCAAGCTGCTGATCCAGAAGTCCGCCTCGACGGTCAAGAAAGTGTCGATGGAGCTCGGCGGCAACGCGCCGTTCCTGGTCTTCGACGACGCTGATGTCGACCGCGCGGTGGCCGGCGCCGTCACCGCGAAATACCGCAATTCCGGCCAGACCTGCGTGTGCACCAACCGCTTCCTCGTCCAGGCAGGCATCTATGACCAGTTCGTCGAGAAGCTCGCCGCCGCCAGCAACAACCTCAAGGTCGGCTCGGGCCTGGAGGAAGGCGTGCAGCAGGGACCGCTGATCGACGAGAAGGCGGTCGAGAAAGTCGAGGAATTCATCGCTGATGCCACGTCCAAGGGCGGCCAGGTCGTCGCCGGCGGCAAGCGCCATGCGCTTGGCGGCTCGTTCTTCCAGCCGACGGTGATCTCCGGCGCCACGCCGAACATGCGATTCATGAAGGAAGAGATTTTTGGGCCGATCGCGCCCGTGTTCAAGTTCGAGACCGAGGAAGAGGCGGTGGCCTTGGCCAACGACACCGAGTTCGGCCTCGCCGCTTATTTCTACACCGGCAATCTCGGCCGAGCCTTCCGGGTCATGGAAGGTCTGAAATATGGCATGGTCGGTGTCAATGAAGGCCTGATCACCACGCCCGAGGCGCCGTTCGGCGGCGTCAAGGAATCGGGTCTCGGCCGCGAAGGCGGGCATCAGGGCATCGAGGACTATCTCGACACCAAATATGCCTGCTTCGGTGGCCTGGGGCTCTGATATCGACCGGCCGTACTGGATAGGTTTTGAAGAGCCGTCCGTCGTTTCACTGAAACGATGGGCGGCTCTATCTGTTTGGTTCAGCGAAATCCCGGTCGAAAAACAGTCAGACATCTGGAATTGCCTGAGCCTGCCCTTGCCGGATCATCCATAGCCGGCCTAAATCCATTGATCGACAACTTACATTTTCGGGCATGGCGATGAAGGACGGCGAGGTCTTCGGCACGACGCAGGCGGGCGAGGCCGTACGCCGGTTCACGATCCGGGGCGGCGGCTTGACCGCCAACATCATCGGACTGGGCGCGATCGTCCAGGATCTTCGACTGAACGGCCACGACGCGCCGCTGGTGCTGGGCTACGACCGCTTCGAACCCTACGAGACCGACCGCGCCTTTTTCGGGGCGGTCGTCGGCCGCTTCGCCAACCGCATTGGCGGCGGCCGTTTCACCATTGCCGGCCAGCGCTACCAGACCGAGCAGAATTTTCTCGGCAAGCACACGCTGCATGGCGGCTCGGAAGGCTTTTTCCACCGGCCATGGACCGTCTCGCTGCACGGCCGCGATTTCGTGACGCTGACACTGCACGATCCGGACGGCGCGATGGGTTTTCCCGGCGCGCTCGACGTCACCTGCACCTACCGGCTGAAGATTCCCGGCACGCTCAGCATGGAACTGACCGCGACTTGCGAGCAGCCGACGCTCTGCAATCTGGCGCAGCACTCCTATTTCAACCTCGACGATGGCGGCGTCGGCGACATCCTCGACCATCGGCTGATGCTCAACGCCAGCGCCTACACGCCCGTCGATGACGAGATGATCCCGACCGGTGTCGTGAAGCCGGTCGACGGCACGCCTTTCGATTTCCGGCAGGCGCGGGCGCTGCGCATGGAAATGGAGGGCGAGCAGCTTCAATACGACCTGAATTACTGCCTCGCCTCCAGCCGCGGGCCGCTGCACCAGGCTGCCTGGGTGCAAGGCGCCAATTCCGGCGTCGAGATGGAAGTCTGGACCACCGAGCCTGGACTGCAGCTCTATAGCGGCCAGTTCGTCGCGCCGGCATCGCCGGGGCTCGACGGCCGCCACTACAAGGCGTTTTCAGGCCTCTGCCTCGAAGCGCAGACCTGGCCGGACGCGCCGAACCGGCCCTATTTCCCGCAGGCGACGCTGTGGCCAGGGCAGATCTATCATCAGGTGACGGAATACCGCTTCCGTTTGCCTTAAGGTTTTTCGGTATTGAAGTAATGTGCGCTAAAGCTTCGACGGCGCTTAACTGTCGAATGCTGCCCTCAACGTCGCGAATGGAGCAAGCGCGCCGCGAACCTGCACGACCGCGGCCGCCACTTTATGCGCGCGGCGCACCGCGTCGGCAGGCGCGTGGCCGGCAAGCCGCGCGGCGAGATAGCCGCCGTTGAAAGAATCGCCGGCCCCCGTGGTGTCGACTGGGGCGGCCACATGCGCCGCATCCACGGTTTGCGAAGCTTCGTTCAGCGCGATCAAGGCCGGCTGCTCGCCATTCTTGACCACGACCTCGCCAGTCAGCTTGCCGAGGCGTTCCGCCGTCGCCTGCGGTGTCGGATCCCCGAACAGCATCTGCTCGTCCGGAAAGGTCGGCAGCGCGATGTCGGCCACGGCAAGCGCTTCCAGGATCGCGGCCTGGGCTGCCTCGCGGCTCGGCCACAGACGCGGCCGGTAATTCGGGTCGAAGGCGACGAGCGAGCCGGCGGCCCCGGCCGCAACTATGGCGGTCAGCAAAGTTGTCCGCGCGGCCTCGTCCAGAATTGCCAGGGTGATTCCAGAAAAATAGACAAGCGCCTGGTTTTCAAGGCTTTTCGCGAGCGCCACCGGATCGGAGGCGAGCTGACGCGCTGCCGCGTCGCTTCGCCAGTAGGTAAAGGCGCGCTCGGCTCCGGTGAGCGTGATGGCGTAAAGGCCGGGGCGCGCGCCGGCAATGACCGGACTGTTGCCTATGCCGATGCCGCTCTGGCCGAAGAAGGCGATCTGGTCGCGCGAGAAGGGATCGTCGCCGAAGGCCGAGACATAAGTCGCGGGGTGCTCCGGGCTCAGCGCGTGCAATGCCCACAGCGTGTTGAAGGTGTCGCCGGCAAAGCCCATGCGCCAGCTGTCGCCGGTCTGTCCCGACAATTCGATCATGCATTCGCCGATCGACGCAATACCCTTGGCGGCCATGTGGGTTCTATCCTTCTTAAAGTCTTGTTGCTGTAGCTTTTTGCGGCCGGCAGCGCCATGCTTGGCTGCCGGCGAATTTTGCGCCAGAAACGATTTCCCACAGGCAGGGCGGGACGCGGCGAGCGGCCCTCGACGTTAGCAGCCGAAGAGGAACGGGCTTGGCATCGATATGGCGTTACATCCTTGCGGGGCTCGGCCTGGCCGCGTTGCTGGTCGGCATCGTGGCCGTCGTCTATCAGACGCTGCCGCATTCGGCGTCCGGTCCGGACCTGTCGCGCTCCAAGAAGACGGCGAACGGGCTGTTCGTCGCGAGCTTCGAGCCGGAGCGCGGCGTCATCCGGCAGGGCGAGCTGCAATCCTGGCTGCTGACGCTGAAGACCGCCGCCGGCGCGCCGGTGGAGGGGGCGGCCATCACCGTTTCCGGCGGGATGCCGCAGCACAATCACGGCCTGCCGACCAGTCCGCAGGCGACCGATTATCTTGGCGAGGGGCGCTACCGCATCGACGGCGTGAAATTCACGATGAGCGGCTGGTGGCAGGTGCACTTCGGTATCTCGGCGGCGGCGGGTTCCGATTCCGTCGTCTTCAACGTCGTGTTGTGAGCGGGCGATGAGGCGTCTGACAAGCGTTGCATGCCTGCTGGCTTTGGCCGCTCTCGCCTTGCTGGGTGGCTGCGGCGAGCCGCAATTCAGCGACGCCGAGAAGAACACCATCGCGTCTTTGGCGCTGAACACGCTGCCTTCGCTCAAGGCGGATACCACCAACCAGTATGCGGATGTGCCGGCGGCTGCCGCGCTCGGCTCGACGCTGTTCTTCGATGCCGGCATGAGCCGTGACGGCACGGTGTCGTGCTCGACCTGCCACAAGATCGACCGCCAGTTCCAGGACGACCTGCCGCAGGCGGTCGGCGTCGGCCATACCAACCGCCGCACCATGCCGCTGGCGGGCGTGGCGCACAATCCTTGGTACTTCTGGGACGGCAGGCGCGACAGCCTGTGGGCCCAGGCGCTGACGCCGCTTGAAAACCCGCTGGAGCAGGCCGGCAACCGGGCAGCCTTCGCGCATTACATCAAGAAGCGGTTCGGCGAGCGCTACGAGCGCATTTTTGGGCCGCTGCCGGACCTTTCCACCGTGCCGGCCAATGCCAGTCCGCTCGGCAGCGACGCCGAGAAGGCGGTGTGGAACGCGATGCCCGCCTCTCAGCAGGACGACGTCAACCGCGTCTATGCCAATATCGGCAAGGCGATCGCCGCCTTCGAGCGATCGATCGAGCCCGAGGAGACGCGCTTCGACCGTTTCGCCATCGATCTGGCGACCGGCGCCAAGCCGGAAGGGGACGCGGCTTTCTCGCCGGAAGAAATCCTCGGGCTGAAACTGTTCATCGGCAAGGCCAATTGCGTGACCTGCCACAATGGTCCGCGCCTCACCGACAATGCGTTCCACAACACCGGCGTGCCGCCGGTCGACGGCCTGCCGCCGGACCGCGGGCGCGTCGATGCCGTGGCACAGGTCGAGGCCGACCCGTTCAACTGCCTCGGCAAATTCCGCGACGGCGACGAGAGCGCCTGCCGCGAGCTGCGCTTCATGGTCAAGGACGGTCCGCAAATCACGCACGCCTACAAGACGCCGTCGCTCAGGGGCGCGGCGGATCGCCCGCCTTACATGCATGCCGGCCAGTTCTCGACACTCGATGAAGTGGTGGCGCATTATTCGAAGGCGCCGCCAGGCGTTGAAGGCGTATCGGAAGTGCATCCGCTCGACCTGTCCGATCGCGAGCGCGCGGCGCTGGTGGCGTTCCTCAAGACGCTTTCTGATTAGCGATCCTTGACCGTCTCCATCGCCACGAAGGTCGAGGTTTGGGCGACGTGGGGCAGGGCCGAGATGCGCTCGCCGAGCACGCGGCGATAGGCGGCGATGTCGGTGGTGCGGACCTTCAGCAGATAGTCGAAGCTCGAGGCCATCATGTGGCACTGCTCGATCTCGGGCACGCCCTGGACAGCTCGGTTGAAAGCGTCGAGCGCCGCCGAGCGCGTATCCGACAGCTTTACCTGGACGAAGGCGACATGGCCTTCGCCCATGCGTTCGCGATCGATGATGGCGCGGTAGCCTCTGATGTAGCCGTCCTTCTCCAATCGTTTCACGCGCGCCTGCACCGGCGTCTTCGACAGGCCGACCTTCAAAGCCAGTTCGGACATCGAAAGCCTGCCGTCGCGCCCGAGCGCCGTCAGGATGTTACGGTCGATGCGGTCCAATTGGTCTTCGGTCATCGAAATGGCAGCCGAAACGATGGGAATTCGGCTTCTATGATAGTTCAATTGGCCTGCCTAGTCGATTTCTTTGGACCGACTGGAATCCGAAGCTGTGCTAGCTTGCGCCATTCGGTCCGGCGACCGCCGGAACGTTCGCTCACGCTCGCTTTCATGGACCCGATATGCCGCTCGACGCCATCCGCCAGCAGATCCGCGCCAATTATTTGCCCGACGAAGACGAGGCGGTGAAGCGCCTGTCGGCGACGGCGGGGTTGTCGGCCGAGGAGCGCAAGGGGATCTCGGCGCGCGCGGCCGATCTGGTGCGCGCGGTGCGCGGCTCGACCGATCCCAGGCTGATGGAGGTGTTCCTCTCGGCGTACGGCCTGTCGACCAAGGAAGGCGTGGCGCTGATGTGCCTGGCCGAAGCGCTGCTGCGCGTGCCCGACACCGAGACGATGGACGATCTGATCGCCGACAAGATCGCGCCGCATGACTGGTCGGCGCATTCGGGCGGTTCCAGCTCGATCTTCGTCAACGCCTCGACCTGGGCGCTGATGCTCACCGGCCGCGTGCTCGACGAAGGCGAGGGCGGCATCGAAGGCACGCTGCGCGCCATGGTGCGCCGGCTGGGCGAGCCGGTGATCCGCAAGGCGGTCGCTGCGGCGATGCGCGAGATGGGCGAGCAGTTCGTGCTCGGCCGCACCATCGCCGAGGCCGTCAAGCGCGGCCGGCCGATGACGCAGAAGGGCTATCTCTATTCCTTCGACATGCTGGGCGAGGCGGCCCGCACCGAGGCCGACGCGCTGCGCTACCACCGCGCCTATGCGGATGCGATCTCGTCGCTCGATGCGGGGTCGAACGGCCCTGACATCCGCTACAACCACGGCATTTCGGTCAAGCTGTCGGCGCTGCACCCGCGCTACGAGGTGGCGCAGCGCGAGACCATGCTGCCGGTGATGGCCGAACGGCTTCTGTCGCTGGCGCTTGCCGCCCGGCACTCGCGCATGGGCCTCAACATCGATGCCGAGGAGGCCGACCGCCTCGACCTGTCGCTCGATGTCATCGAACGCGTGCTGGCCGAGCCGGAACTTGCCGGCTGGGACGGCTTCGGCGTCGTCGTCCAGGCCTACGGCCCGCGCGCGGCTTTCGCCATCGACTGGCTCTATGCGCTGGCGAAGAAATACGACCGCCGGATCATGGTGCGGCTGGTCAAGGGTGCCTATTGGGACACCGAGATCAAGCGGGCGCAGACGCTGGGTCTTACCGGCTATCCGGTCTTCACCCGCAAGGCCAACACCGACGTTTCGTATCTGGCCTGCGCGAAGAAGCTTTTGTCGATGACCGACCGCATCTATCCGCAGTTCGCCACCCATAACGCGCACACGGTCGCCGCCATCCTTTCGATGGCGAAGGACCGCGAGAGCTTCGAGTTCCAGCGCCTGCACGGCATGGGCGAGGCGCTGCACGAAACCGTGCGCCAAGCCGAAGGCACGCGCTGCCGCATCTATGCGCCGGTCGGCGCGCATTCGGACCTGCTTGCCTATCTGGTGCGGCGTTTGCTGGAAAACGGCGCCAACTCCTCCTTCGTCCACCAGTTGACCGACGAGGAAGTCGAGCCGGAGGAGATT
Source organism: Mesorhizobium sp. M2A.F.Ca.ET.037.01.1.1 (assembly GCF_003998075.1). NCBI lineage: Bacteria > Pseudomonadati > Pseudomonadota > Alphaproteobacteria > Hyphomicrobiales > Phyllobacteriaceae > Mesorhizobium > Mesorhizobium sp. M2A.F.Ca.ET.037.01.1.1. The sequence goes on from NZ_RZSA01000155.1 coordinate 8,206, forward strand.
GCGCGCGATCCGCTCACGGTTGTCGAGATGCAGGGCCCCGCCGCCAATCCGGCGATCGCGCGCCCCGCCGCGATCTTCGGCGCCGGGCGCCGCAACTCGAGAGGCTTCGACATCACCGATCCGGTGACGCTGGCAGCCATCGACAAGGCGAGGGCGGAATTTGCCGGAGCGGACCGCTGGCATGCCAAGCCGATCACGCGCGCCGCCGGCTACGGCAAGCAGCGCCAGATCGTCAATCCGGCCAAGCCGGACGAGGTGGTCGGCACGGTGCATGAAGCTGCGGCCAAGCAGGTGGCGACCGCCGTGCGCATCGCCGTCGACGCGCAGCCCACCTGGGGGAAGCGCCCGGTTGCCGAGCGCGCGGCGATCCTCAATCGCGCCGCCGACCTCTACGAGGCCAACGCCGCCGAGTTCTTCGCTCTCGCCACCCGCGAAGCCGGCAAGTCGCTGGCCGACGGTGTCGCCGAGGTGCGGGAAGCGGTCGACTTCCTGCGCTATTACGCGGCCGAGGCGGTGAATGCCGAGGCAGGCACCGAAGCGCGCGGCGCGATCGTCTGCATCTCGCCGTGGAATTTCCCGCTGGCGATCTTCACCGGCCAGATCGCGGCGGCTTTGGTCACCGGCAATTCGGTCATCGCCAAGCCGGCGGAGCAGACGCCGCTCATTGCCTTCCGCGCCGTCGAGATGCTGCGCGAGGCCGGCGTGCCGGAGGATGTCATCCAGCTTCTGCCGGGCGACGGCCCCACGGTCGGCGCGCCGCTGACCGCCGATCCGCGCATCGCCGGCGTCTGCTTCACCGGCTCGACCGAGGTCGCCAAGCTGATCGAGAAGCAACTGGCCGAGACCGCGGCGCCCGATGCCATGCTGATCGCCGAGACCGGCGGCTTGAATGCGATGATCGTCGATTCCACCGCGCTGCCGGAGCAGGCGGTGCGCGAC
>NZ_RZSA01001560.1:0-864 GCF_003998075.1 Mesorhizobium sp. M2A.F.Ca.ET.037.01.1.1
GTCGTAGATGTCGATGACGACGATCTTCGCGCCGCGTTCTTTCCTCGCTCTCGTCGCGTGGGTCATGACGTTGACCTGCGTGACCACCGCATTGGTGCCCCAGATCACCACGCAATCGGCCTTCGCCATCTCGCGCGGGTCGGGCCCGCGCAAGGCGCCCACACCCATCATCCAGCCGGTCCAGGCGAGATTGGTGCAGATCGAGCTGAAGAAGCCTGAGTATTTTTTCGCGTGGCGCAGCCGCTCGATGCCGTCGCGCTGCACCAGCCCCATCGTGCCGGCGTAGAAATAGGGCCAGACCGTCTCCGAGCCGTATTTCGCTTCCGCCGCGATGAATTTTTCCGCCACGAGATCGAGCGCCGCTTCCCAGCTGGCTTCCTTCCAGGCGCCCTCGCCCTTGGCGCCCGCGCGCACCAGCGGCTTCAGCAGCCGGTCCGGGTGATGCACGCGGTCGGCATAGCGCGCGACCTTGGCGCAGACGACGCCCGCCGTATAGCTGTTCGCCTTGGCGCCATGGACGCGGCCGATGCGGTTGTTGTCGAGCAGCTCGACCTCGAGCGCGCAGGTGGAGGGGCAGTCATGCGGGCAGGCCGAATGACCGATCCGGAGCTTGGCGTGCTGGTTCATGGCGCGTGTGTAGCGGGTTTTGCCGGAGAGGTGTAGGGCCAGAGACAATTAGCCAATCTCCCCCCTTGTGGGGGAGATGGCCGGCAGGCCAGAGGGGGGCGCGAAGGAACGCGGCCTTGGAGATGCCTACTCTGGCCGACGGCAGTTGATCGCGTAACAAGCTGACAGGCTGGCGGGACAGCGCCCCCCTCTGCCCTGCCGGGCATCTCCCCCACAAGGGGGGAGATTGGCTAATCA
>NZ_RZSA01001561.1:0-863 GCF_003998075.1 Mesorhizobium sp. M2A.F.Ca.ET.037.01.1.1
TGCTGCAGCCGCGCGAGGCGAAGGCCGATGGCGCCGCGCTGATCCACCAGCACCGCCCGGCAAACCTGCTGACCTCCGGCTATGTCGAACGCGGCGATCCGGAACGAGCGCTCGCCGGCGCGACGGTCACGGCATCCGGCGCCATCGAAACCTCTTTCGTCGAGCACGCCTATATCGAGCCGGAAGCCGGCTATGCGTACATCGATGGCGACACGCTGGTCGTCGTCGCCTGCACCCAGGCGCCCTATATGGACCGCGACGACACGGCCAAGGTGCTCGGGCTTGCCGTCGACAAGGTCCGCATCGTGCCAACCGCCACCGGCGGCGGCTTCGGCTCGAAGCTCGATGTCTCGCTGCAGCCGCTGATCGGCCTTGTGGCGATGAAGACCGGCCGCCCGGCGGCGCTTGCCTACACCCGCAATGAATCGATGATGTCGACCACCAAGCGCCATCCGGCCGAAATGAAGGCGACCATCGGCGCCGACGCCGAGGGCCGTATCACCGGCATGGTCTTCGAGGGCGATTTCAACACCGGGGCTTACGCCAGCTGGGGGCCGACAGTGGCCAATCGCGTGCCGGTGCACGCCTCCGGCCCCTATGCCACGCCGAACTACCGCGCCACCGGCTACGCCATCCACACCAACGGCCCGATCGCTGGCGCCTTCCGTGGCTTCGGTGTGCCGCAGGCCACCATAATGCAGGAAACGCTCTATGACGAGCTTGCCGGAAAACTTGGGATGGATCGGCTCGATTTTCGGCTGAAGAACTGCCTGCGCGACGGCTGCGAGACGGTCACCGGCCAGCGCCTGGAATCGGGCGTCGGCATCGGCGAATGCCTGGAGCAGCTTCAGCCGCATTGGGCG
>NZ_RZSA01001562.1:0-861 GCF_003998075.1 Mesorhizobium sp. M2A.F.Ca.ET.037.01.1.1
CCTCGAGACGAAATCCGGCGCGATCACCGAGATCAGCACGCAGCCGGGCGCGGCTTCCATCACCGCCGTGGCGCGCGGGCTGAGCGCGCGGTTCTTGAGCACAACATAGCCGCCGATACGGGTGAGATACGTCACGCCGGCCATCGCCAGGATGGCAAGCACGGTCATCGGGTCGATCATGTCTCACCTGCCAGGAACCACGCGGCCACCAGGCCGGACAGCGCGCCGGCCGCCACATACCAGGCGCCGGGCACAACGAGATAGGTGAGCGCCGCCACCACGAGGCTGACCAGCCAGGGCCGCGCCGCGGCAAAGCCTTTCCACATGCCCCGCAGCAGCACCAGGAAGACGGCCGGGAAGGCCATCGCAAAACCATATGTCTCGACGTCGCCAAGCACAGGCCCGAGCGCCGCGCCGCAAGTCGTGAACGCCACCCAGGCGAGGTAGACGGACAAGCCGGCGCCGAGATAGAAAGGCAGGCTGAAGGCCGGCCGCGTGCCGGCCGTGGCACGGCGCTGCGCATCTGCAAGGCCCACCGCCCAGCTCTCGTCGCACATCAGGAACAGCGCCGGAAAAACCTGGCGCTTCGGCAGGTGCCTGATGAAAGGCGCAAGCGCTGCACCCATCAGGAAATGCCGGCTGTTGACCAAAAGCGTGATGGCGGCGATCAGCAGGACATGCGGTGGCGAGGTCCAGAGCTGGATCGCGGCGAATTCGGAGCCGCCGGCGAAGTTGAGCCCGGTCATCAGCGGCACCTCGAGCACGCTGAGGCCCCTCTGCGCGGCCTGCGCGCCGAGCACCAGCGCATAGGGAACGACGCCGAGCAGCACCGGCGTCGCGGCAGCTAGCCCGCGCCGGAAC
>NZ_RZSA01001563.1:0-861 GCF_003998075.1 Mesorhizobium sp. M2A.F.Ca.ET.037.01.1.1
CGCCTACCACACTCCAGCCGGCGGCGCGGATCGCATGCGCACCCGCGGCCGCGAAGAGGAAGATCACGCCGGCAAGGCCGGCCGCCGCATAGGGAAGGGCAAGGCCGGCCCTCCCGAGCATGAGCCGCGCGCTCTCGCTTGTTGCAAAGTTCGCGAGCCAGCTCTCGATGCCCGTCATGCCGATGCAGAGCGCCAGCATCAGCGCCGGCGGCGCCAGCGCGAGCAGCACCCTATTCATGATCGCGCCCGAAGGCTTCCGCACCCATCGCCGTGAGCCGCACCCGCTCGGTCGCGTCACCGTCGATGCGTCGATGCCCGTCGATCAGCAGGCCCAAGAGCAGCGCGCGCTTCTCGTAACGCAATCCTGCCTTCACGATCAGGCCGCCGAGCTCGATCTTCTCGCGCGTGTCCTTTTTGCGGGCTTCGGATGAGCTCGACCGGCGCATGCGCTCAAGCCTCGCTATCGCCACCCTGAGCCGCGCCAGGCGCGAGCGTCGCGGTCGCATCGCTGGCGCTCCTGGCCGCTCCGGCATTTTTCTTTCCGGTCGATTTCCCGTTGCCCGCGCGAAACCGCCCGGCAAGTTCCTCGAATGCCGAAAGCAGCGCCGCCTCCTCGATCTCGGTCTCGCCAATCCCGGCCTTCAGCGCGATTCGCCCGATCCGCTCCGCCTCGCGTGTTTCGGCCGCCTTGAGCTGGTCCTGCAGGCGGGCGATTTCTTCCCTGATCTTCGATGACGGCTTCTTCATTCCGGTCGACCTTCCACAATCCGTTCTGGCTGTTTGGGACCCAGCTTTCCCCGGATGAGCGCCAGCTGCGACTCATAAAAAAGCTAGTCGGCGGAGCCGACGCTGCCTGAGATG
>NZ_RZSA01001564.1:0-859 GCF_003998075.1 Mesorhizobium sp. M2A.F.Ca.ET.037.01.1.1
GCCGAGAATTCGGCGACGGTCTTCAGCCCGGTCATAGGATAGTTGGCAATCAGCGTCTGGGCGGCGCGGCGCTCGCCGGCCGGCATCGCGCCGATGCGGTCGGAGATCAGTTCGGCAATGCTGGAAATCATGGTTTTCCCCCACCCGTTGACCCGTCGCCGCCGTTTTCCCGAATTCGCGTTTGACAAAGCCGGTCAAACTGTATGAAATCATTCACCGGGACGCAATGAGGCAAAATACGTAACATAAGATACAGCGCTCCCGAGGGGACGGCAGTATGGAGAAAGCATGGCCCGCCAGCCTTGCACCGTCGGAGACCGTAAGGGTGACCAACCCTGGCGGCTCGAGCCCCTTCGTCTTCACCTGCGACCACGCCTCGAACTTCCTGCCAGCCGAATTCGGCACGCTGGGGCTGTCCCTTGAAGACCTTTCCCGCCACATCGCCTGGGATCCCGGCGCGCTGCCCGTCGCCAGCCGCATGGCCGAGGCGCTCGACGCCACTTTGGTCGAGACCCGTGTGTCGCGCCTCGTCATCGACTGCAACCGGCCGCTCGACGCGCCCGACCTCGTGCCGCCGGTCAGCGAGACGACAGTCATTCCGGGAAATTCCGGCCTGTCCGATAAGCAGCGCGCCGCGCGGGTCGACCTTGCCTGGCGCCCGTTTCATGACGCCATCTCCGGGATCGTCGACCGGCGGCTGGCGCGTGGACAGGAGACGCGGCTGGTCTCGGTGCACTCCTTCACGCCGGTCTACAAGGGCAAGAGCCGGCCCTGGCATATCGGCATCATCCATGATGACGACCGCAGGTTGGCGGCGCCGCTGATATCGGCGTTGCAGCGGCTTTCGGGCGTCACCGTC
>NZ_RZSA01001565.1:0-858 GCF_003998075.1 Mesorhizobium sp. M2A.F.Ca.ET.037.01.1.1
GGTCAGCCCGCCGGCGATGATCATGGCGAGGGATGCCTGGCTCAGCACGTTGATGAAATTATTGTAGGTCGGAAAGGCGTGCGGCGACAGGAACGAGAAGACGAGGACCATCGCGAGCAGGCCGATGATGGTGCCATAGCGCGCGAAGACCCCCAACGCTGCCCTGGTGCTGGGCGAAAGCCGTCGCGTGTAGCTGGCGTCACTCATGCGGGAACCCTTTCCTCGGTTGCGGCATAGCTTGCCTCGATGATGGCGTTGCGCGTGAGGTCGCGGCCGGTGAGCTCGCGCACGATCCGACCTTCCGCCATCACCAGGACCCGGTCGCACAGATCGGGGAGCTCGTCCGGTTCGGACGAGATGACGAGCACGGCCATGCCGAGTCCGGCGAGCTCGCGGATGAGACGGTGGATTTCCCCGCGCGCGCCGATATCGACGCCGCGCGTCGGCTCGTCGAGGATGAGCACCTTCGGCTTCGAGCGCAGCCAGCGGCCGATGACCACCTTCTGCTGGTTGCCGCCGGAGAGCCGCCCGACCGGCTGTTCCGGCGAACTGGCCTTGATCGACAGGTCGCGGATCGTCGCCTGCGCCAGCCGCGCCCGCTTGCGCAGGCTGATGAAGGGAAGGACCGGGCTGGCGAGGAGAGGCGTGAGATTGCCGAGGCTTAGGTTGAAGGCGATGGATTTGCCGAGGAGCAGCCCCTCCGTGCGGCGCTCTTCCGGGACAAGGCCCATCCCGGCGCGCACCGCGCCGGCCGGCGTGCGCGGGACGAACGGCCTTCCCTCTATCGTCATGGTGCCGGCATGGGGCCCGTCGGCGCCGGGCGCAGCGAGCTCGCGCGACTGCTCTACGGCGCCGACG
>NZ_RZSA01001566.1:0-858 GCF_003998075.1 Mesorhizobium sp. M2A.F.Ca.ET.037.01.1.1
CGGCGGCGCATGGCCTGCTCCTCCGCCTCGACCTTGTGAACGGCCGCCGCCCGCAGGCTGAGATAGCGCTCGATGTCGCGCTTCAGCGCCGGGACATTGAGCTCGGCGACGCGCCGGTCCTCGCGATCGGCCTTTCCGGCGAGAAGGCCGGTCCTGCCCTTCAGCGCGCCGAGGGTCTGCGGCTCCGACACAAGCCGGTGCAGCGTTGCCTTCGCCACGGCCGGCTCGGACAGCACCGCATCGAAATTCATGGCCTGGAACGCGGCTTCGGGATCGGCGAAGACATAGCGAAACCGCGTCGAGACCTCGTCCCATTGCCTGGTGAGCCCGGGATCGGCACTGAGCTTTTCCTCCACGGCATCCTTTATCGATTGGGCGAACAGCGTGACGCCGGCGACCATCGGTGCGGCCTCCTTACGGGTCTGGCTCTGGGGTGAAACGACGAAGAAGCCGAGACGCTCTCCCATACCACGCAGGCGAAGCGCCAGACCGGCAAGTTTCTGCTTCTGCCGGATCGTCCAGTCGAGGCGATCGCGCAGCAGCGTGCGAGCGACGCGAACGATATGCAGGCCGCGATTTTCGGCAAAGCGGAGCGCCTGGCGGTAGAACGTCCCGCGCTCGTAATCGAGCGTGGTCTCCTTGGGCCGTGCGCGGGACAGGACCTTGACCAGCCCGCCATGGATGCCGAAGGATCGGCGCCCGTAATACAGCGTCAAGTCCTCGCGATGCCGGGTCATCGCGACATAGGTCAGATGCCGGTCGAGCGAGAGGGAAGCGAGCACCTTCACCCGGTCGACGGTGGCGCCTTGGGCCTTGTGGATCGTCGTCGCATAGCCGTGGTCGAGGTTGCGGTAGAGC
>NZ_RZSA01001567.1:0-854 GCF_003998075.1 Mesorhizobium sp. M2A.F.Ca.ET.037.01.1.1
CCGCTGCTTATGACGATCTGGACGCGGAATTCGCGAGCCTGCTCACCGACATGAACGCGACGGAGATCGCGTCGGCGCCCGTGCAGAACCGTGGCTATGACGACGAAACCTACAGCGCCGGCTTCAATGGCTATGACCGTCGCGACTTGCGGGCCGAGGCTCCGGCGGCTCCGCCCGCTCAGGCTTCCTTCGCTGCCGCGAACGACTACGACGCCGACGAATTGCCCGGCAGCCGGCCGGTCTCACAGGCGGACGAATTCGCTACCGACGATCTCGATTACGATCCTGAGCTTGAAGAGGCGATGGCGATCCCCGGGCTTGCCGAGCGTGAGGCGGCGCAGCCGCGCCGTCGCGGCATGATGATCGCGGGGCTGGTCGGCGCCGTGGTGGTTCTCGGCGGCCTTGGCGCGCTGGCCTTCTCCTTCGGAGGCAAGGGCGGCAGCGAGGCTCCGGTGATCGTCAAGGCCGACAATTCGCCGATCAAGGTGAAGCCCGAAAATCCGGGTGGCGCGGTGGTGCCGAACCAGGACAACAAGGTTTATGACGCGGTCGCCAAGGGCGGCGGCGCGGCAAAGCCTGCCGAGCCGGTGCAGCAGAAGCTGGTGAACACCACCGAACAGCCCGTCGACCTGGCCTCGAAGGAACCGCCGCCGAGCCGCGTGGTCGATCTTTCGCCCAACGACAACGACGCCGCGGCCGGCACTGATGCTGCCGGCAATACAAGCTCGGCGTTGCCCGGCGTCGAACAAGCCGCTGTGCCCGAAAGCGCCCAGCCTGCCGCACCGGCAAGCGCGCAGCCGGCCGCGCCGGCGCGTCCGTCCGATCAGCCGGTCGATATCGTCGGCGAGGTCAAG
>NZ_RZSA01001568.1:0-852 GCF_003998075.1 Mesorhizobium sp. M2A.F.Ca.ET.037.01.1.1
TATTACCGGCAGCATGCCGTATCATCCCGGCGCGGCCTATATCGACGGCTTCGTCGATGCCGCCGCCGTCGCCAGCGAGCCTGGGCCGGATTTCCACACGCATGAAAAGATCATCGACGGCAGGCTGGCGAAACGCCGGCTCGACCATTGCTTCGTCGGCGGCATGCTGGCCAGGCGCGTCCGTTCGGTGACAGCGGATATCGGCGCGGTGGCATCAGACCATTTTCCGCTAAGGGTCGAGATCGACCTGGAAACGCCGGGCATCGGCTCAAGTCTGGCGGGCAGGTGAGGCGGGCATGACGCTGTTCGTCTTCCTGGCTGTGCTCTCGGCGGCAGCCATGCACGCGATCTGGAACGCGCTGGTCAAGGTGCATCTCGACCGCTTCCTGTCGATCACGCTGATGACGCTCGGCATGGGCGCCGCGGCGCTCGTGGTGCTGCCCTTTGTCGAGATGCCGAAGGCCGAGGTCTGGCCATTCATCCTCGCCTCGGTCTTCTTCCACATGGGCTACCGGACATTCCTGATCGGCGCTTACAAGGCCGGCGATTTCGCCCAGACCTATCCGCTGGCGCGCGGCACCGCGCCGCTGCTCTCGGCGCTGGGCGGCATTGTGTTGGTCGGGGAGGTGCCTGCGCCGCTTGCCATCCTCGGCATCGTGCTGTTGTCGATCGGCACGCTGGTCATGTCGTTTCGCGGCGGCGCGCATCTGGAAAGGCTCAATCTGCGCGCCGTCGGCTTCGCGCTTGGCACATCGATCTTCATCGCCAGCTACACGCTTTCCGACGGCAGCGGCGCGCGGCTGGCGGCGACCGCGACGAGCTACGCCGCCTGGCTGTTCGTCTGCGATGCGA
>NZ_RZSA01001569.1:0-851 GCF_003998075.1 Mesorhizobium sp. M2A.F.Ca.ET.037.01.1.1
GGACTACGCGTACCCGGGTTATGGCGTTCCATCGGAGGAAACCAAAGAGGCAATCCGTTTGTGCGCGCGGCTCGAGGGCATGATTACGGACCCCGTTTACGAGGGCAAATCGATGCAAGGGATGATCGACCTCGTCCAGAGGGGCTTCTTTCCACAGGGATCGAGGGTCCTCTACGCACATCTAGGCGGCGCGCCGGCGATCAACGGGTACGGCTACACCTTTCGCAACGGCTGACGTTCGGCAGTCTGCGATTCCGCGGTCGCGCTCGAACGTGGGTAGGTAGCGTCGTTCGAGCGCTTGGCTGGAGAAGTGGAGGCAGCGACGGGCATCCACTAATTGGTACCATTACGTGCTGTCGGGGCTCAACGCCACGCGCATTGAGCGCATGCCGCCGTTGGCAACCGCGAGGCGAATTTTGACTCCGGGGCAAGAATCCACACGCGGCGGTGGCGGCACGAGGACCAAGCCGGCGAGTTCGCGCTTTCGAACTGGCGCCAAACTGCCACTGCTCGAGGACCGAGGCCAGTCTAATCACAGGCGAGCCGTCCAAGCTCTCAAGAGATAGGGCGAAACCCGACAGCGGCAGAAGACATGTCGGGTTCACGACAATCGGCCGCATTTAGCCTCGTGGAGAATTTCAAAGCATTTCCCGCCGCTTACCGGAGCTGAGGGAATTGGCACCTCCGTTGCAGCTTGATGTGCGGCAACACGGTGAGAGCTTCGCTGAAGCAAGCCAGAGGGAGCGATGCCCTCGAGACCGTGTCCGATTTTGACGGGAAAATATTCCGCGACAAAAGAGACGAAAGGTGTGGAATGACTTTGGACACCAAGATGGAACTGCGTATGGGCT
>NZ_RZSA01000156.1:0-9136 GCF_003998075.1 Mesorhizobium sp. M2A.F.Ca.ET.037.01.1.1
GTAATAACCGACGCTGCCGCGCACATCGATGGTGACCGGCTGGTCGACGCCGACGGCGACCGAATGGCTGCCTTTCGGGTTGAGCACTTCCCAGGCGGTCTCATTCGAACCCGGCGCGAGCTTGTGCAGCGCCTCGTTCAATTCGCGCAGCGAATGTTGCGAGAGGTCGAAGATCCTCGCACCGCCCTGGTCGCGTTCGGCCTTCGACATTGGGGTTGCCGGCATCGGCTCAATGCTCCCAGAAATAAACGGTTGCGGGCTCCGGCTCCCAGACCCGCGCATTGTCGATGCCGGGCAGCTTGGTCAGCGCGCGATATTCCGAGCCGAAGGCGACATACTGGTCGGTCTCGGCCATCACGGCCGGCTTGCAGGCGATCGGGTCGCGCACCACGCCGAAGCCGTTCTTCGTGCCGACGACGAAGGTGAAGAAGCCGTCGAGGTCGGAGAGCGTGCCTTCCAACGCCTCGCCCAGATTCTTGCCATGCGCCATCCGGTTGGAAAGATAGGCCGCGGCAACTTCGGTGTCGTTCTCGGTCTCGAACTTCATGCCGTCGCGGATCAGCTCGCGGCGCACATTGTTGTGGTTGGAGAGCGAGCCGTTATGCACCAGGCACTGGTCGGCGCCGGTCGAGAACGGATGCGCGCCCATCGTGGTGACCGCCGATTCCGTTGCCATGCGGGTATGGCCGATGCCATGCGTGCCGGTCATCGAGCGCACATGGAAGCGATCGATGACGGTCTCCGGCAGGCCGACCTCCTTGTAGATTTCAACCGCCTCGCCGGCGCCCATGATGCGGATGTCGGGCCTGAGCGTCTGCAGCGCTTCACGCGCGGCATCGACCTTGTCCGGCGTGGTCCTGATGACGGCGTGCGTCGAATTCACCGCCACGCTCACCGGCGCGCCGATCGCCTTGGCGAGTTCGGCGTCGAGGCCGCGGAAATCGCGGTCTGCCTTCGGTGACTGCACGGTGATCTTGGCCTCGTTGCCGGTGGCCGCGCCATAGATGGCGATGCCGGCGCTGTCCGGGCCGCGGTCGCTGAGCGACACCAGCATCTCCGACAGCATGGCGCCGAGCTTCGGCTCCAGCGCCTTGTCCTTCAAGAAAAGTCCGACGATTCCGCACATGCCAGCCTCCAACGTTTTTTGGCTCTCAGATGATGTACTCAATGAGCGAGCCGAATTCAATTGCTATGAAAGAAATTTTCCTGTGGTTACATGTTGGGCGGCACATCGCCTGCGGCACTATCGCCGCCCGGGCGCGCCTTGTGAACCCAGATCGCATGGCGGACACGTGCGATCTTGTAGGCGTCGAGGATCGAGAAAGCATAGATCAGGAAAGCGCCGGCATGGCGGCCGATGAAGCTGGCATCGGCCGGCGCCAGCTTGGTCGTTATCCAGCCAAGGATCACCATGAAGAACAGGAACTGCAGGCCGCGTACCGGCACGCCGAGCATGACGTGGCCGCTTGCCGGTAAAATGACCGCCGCGCCGAGCACGAGATAGGGATTGACGGGAGCAGGGGTGGCGGTTCCGTCGCTCATGCCGCCTGCCTTTCGTGCCGGTTGATGGCTTGGCGAAGCGTGGAGGCGGCCTCGAGCAGCCTTTCGATCAAGGCCGGATCGAGCCCGGCATCTCCGAACGCGGCCTGCCGGAAGACGCCGTAGCGCGCGCGCTCGGCCTCGGCCAGCAGCCAGACGATGCGCACGCCGTTCGGCGTGATCAGCAATTCCTTGGCGCGCCCCTCGGCAAAGATGTCGATATGCGCGGCGATCAGGTCCTGCGGGAAGGCAACGCCTCTGCGGTCCGTCTTGAGCACCGCGTCGGCGGGAAAGCCGAGCACCTTCGGGAGCGTGTGCGGCAGATGGTCGAAATTGGAGAACGTTGTCGCCGAATTCGGCCGCATCATCATGTCGAAAATGCCCGGCACGGCGACCGGCTCAGTGATCGAGACGCTGAGCCAGCGCGTCGGCAGCTTTCGCGTCGCCAGCGTGTCGACGATGGTGCGCAGCTGAACGCGCTGGCCGTTCCACGTGCCGGCCCAGGTGACCACGCCGGCCGTGCCGCCGGAAATGTCGGCGGCATCGAGAACGACGCTGCAGACGCTCGCCGTGTCGGCGGCCAGAGCCGCCTTCGCCCTGTTGCGGCTGGCGCGCGCGAGCCAGGCAATATGGGCGACGACCGCCAATGCGATCGCTCCGGCAAGCAATACTGACGTCAGTTCCGACATTTCGACACGCCACGGCCCGCCGTCGAGAGGCGGGCCTTCACTCCACTCAATAACCCTGCGGCTTCGGCCACGGCATGGAGAACTGGTCGCCGCGCCGCACGAACTTGTAGCGATAGAAGTGGAACCACAGCGAGATCAGGAAATAGAACACCGTCATCGCGATCAGCTGTGAGCCGAAGCCCAGGAAGATGGCGAAGAACGTTACCATGCAGAGGCAGAAGAGCACGATCGCCGGCAGTGGATGGAAGGGATGCGTGTAGCCGCGGCGGATCGAGCCCAGCGGCCATTTCTTGCGGAACATCATGATGTTGATGCTCATGAAGGTGTATTGCAGCACGCCGGACAGGATCGAGAAGGTGATCGCCTGGTTGAGGTCGGCGATGAAGGCGAAGGCGAGCGCGATCGGCAGCAGGAACAGGATCGAGCGATAGGGCGTGCGGTATTTCGGATGCACCGCCGAGAACCAGCTTGGCAGGTAGCGGTCGCGGCCGAGCGAGAACCAGGCGCGCGCCGCGTCGTTGATGCAGCCATTGGCCGAGGCGAGCGCCGCCAGCAGCGTCGCGATGAACAAAAGGTTCTCCAGCAGCGGGCTGCCCGTGAGCTTGCCGGCGTCCCACAGCGGATAATAGGTGATGCCAAGATATTCCCAGGGCATCAGCGAGGCGCAGACATACCAGGTCATGGCGGCCGCGATCAAAAGCGTGATCATGCCGGCCATGGTGCCGTAGGGCAGGGAGCGCGCCGGCGAGCGCACTTCCTCGGCCGCCTGCGTGGTGCCCTCGATGCCGAGATAGTACCAGATGCCGAACTGGAAGGCGGCGATGACGCCGATCCAGCCATAGGGCAGCGCGTTGCCGGGGGTGACCAACTCGTTGAGCTTCAGCACCGCGCCCTGCGTCCACGGGCTGACGGAGAAGAACAGGATGACGATCGAGACATAGGCGATGGCGGTGATGACGAAGTTGACGTTGAGCGTCATCAGCACGCCGCGATAGTTGAGCCAGGCCAGCACGACTATGGTCGCGGCGATGAAGGAATTGTGCGTCAGCCCTTCGACGCCGGCCTTGGCGACGATGGTGTCGCCGAGCAGGATGGCGTCCGACACTTCGAGCATCGTGTAGGCGAACACCAGGAACAGCGCGACGTTGAAGGCCATCAGCGGTCCGACAATGTGCTTGGCCTGCGCGTACTGGCCGCCGGCGGCGGCCACGGTCGAGGTCACCTCCGAGTCGATCATGGCGACCGAGGTGTAAAGCAGTCCGACGATCCAGCAGACGATCAGCGCGGCCAGCGCGCCGCCCTTGTCTGCCGCGAAATTCCATCCGGTGAACTCGCCGACCAGCACGATGCCGACACCGAGCGCCCAGACATGGGCGGGGCCGAGCACCCGAAGCAGCGAGACCCTGTCGCCGTGGATCGTCGTCGTCAGTCCCGTTTCAACCGCAGCGGTCATCGTCAGTCCCCACTCAGATCCGGTGTTTCTCGGAAACGGCTTCAAGCTCGCCTTCGCGCGAGGAAGTCAGCACGTCCTCGGAATAGGTCGTGTCGATCTTGAACCAGTCGTAGAGCATCCAGAGCGCAAGCAAGACCGAGATGCCCCAGCAGGCGTAGTTGATTGCCATCCACATGGATCTTGTCCCCGAATTACTTGTCGTCGAATCTTTCGTTGATCACCTCGCGATACTCGCGATCGGAGGCGCGGAACAGGAAGACGAAATAGGCGACCAGCACGATCGCCATGATGATCAGCGTCGGCCAGTCGATGATGTAGTGGAAACGGTTCTGGATGATGTCGTGCGCGGTCTCGGGCGTGTAGCCGAGCTTCTCCCAGATCGACGCCATGGTCGCATTCTGGCCGAGCGCGTCCCAGGTCTTGGCGTCCAGGGGATCGATGGATTTCGCCGCGCCGGCAAGGCCGAGCTTCAGCGGCAGCCACAGCGCCACGAAGATGGCGACCACGACGACGGCGATGTCGAAAATCTGGCCGGCCTTGCTCTGTTCCGGCGGGATGTAGCGGGACATGGTCTTTCCCCCTCAGGACTTGCTGTTGCGGAACGCGTCGGCGTTCTTGATGTCGAGGCCGTAGATGAAGTCCTTGTCTTCCTTGTAGTGGTTGAGCATCGCCAGGATGGCGGCGGTGTTGAAGATCAGCACCGCGGCAGCCGCGATCACCACCACGAGCTTGATCCCGCTGTCGGGGATGTAGGCCCAGGTCATCAGGAGGACGAAGAGGATCGTCACCCACAGGCAAACGATCAAGAGCACGGATCCGCGCACGTCGGAACGATACAGCGCTTCGATGCGCTGCTGCAGGTCGGACATCGGTTTTTCCCCTTCTGGCGACGTCCGGCCCCGAAATCGACCGGGCGTCCACTCTTTCTAGAGAGTGAAATTTTTTTCATAAATTCCGACCGATCTTCGAAATTGTCAAGCCGGATTTACGCTCCGTAAGCTATTTGTCCCCGGGCAAGAAATTTAACTGACAATGAAATTATTTGCTTCAAGGGGATTGCAGGGCTCCGCCGTTTGCGATCAATATTCGAGCAAGCTCCGCCGCCAAGCAGGAGCAGGGAACAGCAACCGCTTAAGCGACCTAATCGCACGGAGGACGATCGGATGACGGCATCCTGGAGATTCTCGACCCTGGCGGATCGCCATCGCGCGCTCGGCTCGAAACTCGAGGACTGGAGCGGCATGGGCACCGCCTGGACCTATGACAAGGACGCCGACGAGGAATATATCGCCATCCGCACCAAGGCCGGGCTGATGGACGTCTCCGGCCTGAAGAAGGTCCACATCACCGGGCCGCACGCCTCGCATCTGATTGACCTCGCCACGACGCGCGACGTGGAGAAGATCTATCCCGGCAAGTCGGCCTATGCCTGCATGCTGAACGAGGCCGGGAAGTTCACCGACGACTGCATCCTCTACCGCATCAGCCCGAACTCGTGGATGGTCGTGCATGGCTCCGGCACCGGCCATGAGGAGCTGCAGCGGGCTGCCATGGGGCGCGACGTCTCGCTGCGCTTCGATGACAATCTGCATGATCTGTCGCTGCAAGGGCCGACCGCCGTCGACTATCTGGCCAAGCATGTGCCCGGCATCCGCGACCTTCCCTATTTCCACCATATGCAGACGCAGCTCTTCGGCTTGCCCGTCATGATCTCGCGCACCGGCTACACCGGCGAGCGCGGATACGAGATCTTCTGCCGCGGCCAGGACGCCGGCACGATCTGGGACAGGATCCTCGAGGAGGGCAAGAGCGCCGGCATCATCCCGTGCCGCTTCACCACGCTCGACATGCTGCGCGTCGAGAGCTATCTGCTCTTCTACCCCTACGACAATTCCCAGAAATATCCGTTCGAGAACGAAGGCCCCGGCGACACGCTGTGGGAGCTCGGCCTCGACTTCACCGTCAGCCCCGGCAAGACCGGTTTCCGCGGCGCCGAGGAGCATTATCGGCTGAAGGGCAAGGAGCGCTTCAAGATCTATGGCGTGCTGCTCGACGGCAAGGAGCCGGCGGACGAAGGCGCGCCGGTCTACCGCGACGGCATGAAGGTGGGCGTGGTGACCTGCGCCATGTATTCGCCGCTGGTCGAGAAATCGATGGGCATCGCCCGCCTTGACGTCGACTGCGCGGTCAAGGACACCCGGCTCGAGATCCGCAACAGAAGCGGTTCGATCAAGGCGACGGCGCAGCCCTTGCCGTTCGACGATCCGAAGAAGACCAAGCGCACCGCCAAGGGTTGAGGCATCATCAACGGGGAGGGGTTCGAGGCACTAGAGCATGATCCCGAAAAGTGGGAACCGGTTTTCGGAAAAGATCATGCTCCAACTGATCTAAGGAAGAATGGCAGCCAAGACGATCATCAGCAGGCCCATTTACGGAACCCTGTCTCCACAGCCTGGCAAGCATCACCTCTTCATCGCCGATGCCGAAGGCGCGCTGGCGATCACGGATATGGCCGGCAAGGCGCCGCCCGGCTTTTTCGACGGCGCGGAAATCGACTTCATTCCAGGCTCGGAGGGCAAGCACATCGCGGCCCTGGAAGCATTGAAGCCGGCGCAGCTCCACATCGCGCCGTCCTTCGCCAGCCTCCTGCCGCGTCTCAAGCAGACGCTGGCCAACGCCCATATGGGATTGCGTCTCTATCTTGCCGGCACCGAGGGCCTGATCGGCCAGGCCATGCAGGCAGCGCTCGAAGCCGGCATGGACCACACCTCCATCCAGACCGAGCATCGCGGCTCGCTGGCGCGGCGCATGCAATGCGTGCACTGCAAGGGCATCACCGAGAACGTTACGACGCAGCCGGCGCTCTGCTCGCATTGCGGCCTGCTGCTCCTGGTGCGCGATCATTATTCGCGGCGCCTCGCCGCCTTCCAGGGCGTGTGCATCAACGCCGAGGATCGCTCCGAGATTCCTCCGATGGAGGAGGCCTTCCCATGAGCACCGGCACCACCAAGCTCGATGTCGTCGTCAGTGACGTCGTCCCCGTCAACCATCTCGTCACCCGCTTCCATTTCCGCCGCCGCGACGGCGGCCTGCTGCCGACTTTCTCCGGCGGCGCCCATGTCGTGGTCGAGATGCGCGACAGTGATCGCACCAGGCTCAACCCCTATTCGCTGATGGGCTCGCCGCTCGACACGCGCGAATACACGATCTCGGTGCGCCGCGACGATGTCGGCCGCGGCGGCTCGCTGTTCATGCACCGACAGGTCAAGCCCGGCCTGGAGATGGTGATCAGCTATCCGGTCAATTTGTTCTCGCTGGATCTCAGGGCGAAAAAGCATCTCATGCTGGCCGGCGGCATCGGCATCACGCCCTTCATGGCGCAGACCTCGCAGCTGGCGGGCGCCGGCGGCAATTTCGAATTGCATTACACCTGCCGCACCGCTTCGCTCGGCACCTATGCCGATGTCTTGCGGCAGCGCTACGGCAACCGCGTCAGGCTCTATCACGACGACCGCGAGGAGCGCATCGATCTCGACCGGCTGTTGTCCTCGCAGCCGCTCGGCACGCATCTCTATGTCTGCGGCCCGGCCGGCATGATCAACTGGGTGCGCGACCGCGCCGCGGCGCTCGGCTGGCCGTCGGAGACGGTGCATTTCGAGCATTTCGCGGCGCCCCAGCCCGGCGCGCCGTTCCACGTGACCTTGGCCCTCAGCGGCAAGACGATCCGCGTCGGCGAGCAACAGAGCCTGCTGGAAGCCATGGAAGCGGCCGGCGTCGACCCGCCTTATCTCTGCCGCGGCGGCGTCTGCGGCCAATGCGAGACCAATGTGATCTCCTCCGACGGGAAGTTCATCCACAACGATCACTGGCTGAGCGAGGAAGACCACCGTTCCGGCTGCAAGATCATGCCTTGCGTCTCGCGCTTCGAGGGCAAGTCGCTGGTCCTGGAAAGATAGGAGGCGTCAATGGGCATCACCTTTCGCAAGGAAACTTTCCGCGACGACTACACCTTCAGGAACAGCCCCGAGCACATCAGGCGCTTTCCGTTCCCGTTCAACGAAGACGCCTACATGTACGCGGTCAACATCGAGCCGCATGTCGTCGGCCCGAAGGGCTCGGTGCTGGAAAACCTGATCGACGTCGACGAGCACTATGTCGCCGAGATGCAGGACCGCGCCTTGGTGCTGGCGGAGGATCCGCTGCGCTGCCAGTCGCTGCCGCATATGACGCTGGCCGGCTGGGACCTGCTCGAGCTTTTGATGGAGCAGCAGGCGCTCGGCTATCCCGAGCATTTCACGCTGGAGCGCGATGGCGACCGCTGGCGCTGGATCAACCGGCCGCTCGGCATCGACGACACCTTCACCTTCGGCGACACCTCGACGTTGCCCTATGGCCCGATGGAATACATCACCCGCCAGAGCCAGGGCGATTTCTGCATCCTCGACCAGCGAGACGGCAATCTGTGGATGGATGCCGGCATGGTCACCACCCAAGCCGACTGGTCGCTCGATTTCGACATCGGCATGAACTTCTTCGAATGGCACGCGCCGGTCCCGCTGGCGCACGAGAAGGGCATCTTCACCCGTGCGCTGAAATTTCTCACCAACATCCAGCAGGGCAAGCCGGCGCGGCGCCTCAACTGGACGATGACCATCAATCCGCGCCTCGACACCAGCCCCGAGAACTATCACAAATGGGGCCCGGACCGCGCCACCGTCACGCCCGAGAATGTCGGCCAGAAGGTACATCTGCGCGTCGAGCTGCAAAGCTTCTGGCGGCTGCCGCGCTCGAACGCCATCGTCTTCCCGATCCGCTGCTACCTGATCAAGATGGACGAGCTGGTCACCCAGCCGAAATGGGCGCGCCGCCTGCACCGCGTCATCCGCGACCTGCCGGAAGAACTCGCCACTTACAAGGGGCTGACGCGGTATCGGCCGACGCTGGTGGAGTGGCTGTCGAAGCTGGATGATGGCAGCCCGACTTCACCGGGATTTGGGCCGGACTGAAGACTTGGGTTCCTCGCCCCCGCAAAGCGGGGGAGAGGTGTCCGCGAAGCGGACGGAGAGGGGCCTTCGTAGGGCGCTCCCCTCTCCGTCTCGGCTTCGCCGAGCCACCTCTCCCCACTATCGTGGGGCGAGGAACAACGTGTCACCCCGCACTGTTCTGCGGATAGCAGATGATCGACAGATACCGCATCGGCAGTTGCGTCAGCTCTTCCGGTCCGTGCGGCGCGTCGGCATCGAAGAACAGGCTGTCGCCCGGCTTCATCGGGTAGAGGTTGTTGCCGTGCCGGTAAACCACCTCGCCCTCGAGCATGTAGAGGAACTCCATGCCGGCATGCTGGAAGGTCGGGAACACATCCGAATTCTCGGTCAGCGTGATGAGATAAGGCTCGACCACGACGCCGCTGGTGTTGGCGCCGATATGTCCCAGCAGATTGTACTGGTGGCCGGCG
>NZ_RZSA01001570.1:0-847 GCF_003998075.1 Mesorhizobium sp. M2A.F.Ca.ET.037.01.1.1
GGTGTCGCTCGGCAGTGCCGCCTTCATGGCGGCCGGCGCTTTCGCCGCCTATAATTTCAACCTGCGCGTCGAAGGCCTGCCGCTCGTCGCCAGCATCGTCCTTTCCGGCCTCGTGGCCGCCGCGATCGGCATCGTCTTCGGCTTGCCCAGCCTGCGGCTGAAAGGCTTCTACCTGGCGGTCTCGACGCTTGCCGCGCAGTTCTTCGTGCAATGGGCGCTGACCAAGTTCAGCTGGTTCTCCAATGACTCCGCGTCCGGCGTCATCGATGCTCCGAAACTCTCCATCGCGGGTTTCGAGTTCGACGGCGCGGTCGGCCGCTACCTCTTCGCGCTTACCGTGGTCGTCGTCCTCACGTTTCTCGCCCACCGTCTGGTCAACTCGCAGACCGGGCGCAACTTCATCGCCATCCGCGACAACGACACGGCGGCGCGCATCATCGGCATTCCGGTGCTGAAGACGAAGCTGCTCGCCTTCGCCATCTCGTCCTTCATCATCGGCGTCGCCGGTGTCATCTGGGCGTTCGCCTATCTGAGGACAGTGGAGCCGGCGGGCTTCGACCTCGACCGCTCGTTCCAGATCCTGTTCATCATCATCATCGGCGGGCTCGCCTCGATACGCGGCGCGTTCCTGGGCGCTGCGCTCATCGTCGTCTTCCCGCTGGTGCTGTCGCGCCTCGGCGGTTTCCTGCTCGGCGACCTGTTCGATTCCGGCGTGCTCGACATGAGCCAGCGCATCGTGCTCGGCGCGCTCATCATCCTCTTTCTGATGCTGGAACCGGACGGGCTGGTGGCCCTGTGGGACAGGGTCCGAAGACGGCTCTCGCTCGCCTGGCAATCGAGCTGAGAC
>NZ_RZSA01001571.1:0-844 GCF_003998075.1 Mesorhizobium sp. M2A.F.Ca.ET.037.01.1.1
GCCCTGCCCATGTGGGAGAAGGTGTCGCCGAAGGCGACGGATGAGGGGTGCTCCAGGGAAAACCAACGTCTCACTCCGCTGGAACACCCCTCATCCGTCTCGGCGCTGCGCGCCGATCCACCTTCTCCCACAAGGGGAGAAGGAAGAGGCGCTACAGCGGCATCTCCGAGGTCTGCTTGATGATCTGGCTGGGCACGTCCGTCTTGACGTTCTGGACGCCCTTGATGCGGCTCAGATGCTCCGACTGGAAGCGGCGGTAGTCGTCGATGCCGGCCGCCACGATGCGCACCAGGGCGTCGCAGTCGCCCATCATCAGATAGCACTCCATCACTTCGGGGAATTTCGCCACCTCGGCGGCGAAATGCTCGATCGTGTCCTCGTCCTGCTGCTTCAGCCAGATGCGGGTGAAGAAGGTCTGGCCGCGGCCGATCTTGGCCGGGTTGAGCACCGCGACATAGCGGTCGATGACGCCCGCCTCCTCGAGCAGTTTCACGCGCCGCAGGCAGGGCGACGGCGAGAGACCGACTTGCCTGGCAAGGTCGTTGTTTGCCATGCGCCCGTCGCGCTGCAGGGCGCGCAGGATGCGCCTGTCGATCTCATCGAGCTTCATGGTTCTAGATTCCAATTCTATAGGTGAATGCGCTATCCAATGCCGAATTTTGGCAGAAATGGCGCATTTTCGCAATCCGATTGCCGCGCGTTTCGGCTATGGTCCGGGACCTACAACAACCCCACAACCGAACGGGAGAACGGGTGGCCGCAAGGCCAGCCGAAAGCAAAGCCATGAGCGTTTCCGAGATCGCCCTCGCCGAGGGCAAGGCCGCCAACAGGCGCGGCGCCGAGT
>NZ_RZSA01001572.1:0-837 GCF_003998075.1 Mesorhizobium sp. M2A.F.Ca.ET.037.01.1.1
AAGTTCGGGGGCTCTATCAAAGAGCTGGGTCGCTCTATCCTTTACGCGGGCACAAGGACGGCGATGCGATGCACGCCGACTTCCTTGCTGGTATTCGTCGCCTCGTCGGTCTTGCCTTTGGAGCAGGTGTACATGTCACCGACCTTGAGCTTGAACTCCTTGTCCGCCTTCTTGATGGTGAATGCGCCGGAAGTAATGGTGCATACCATGTCGTTATCCATCACACTTTGAGGAGCGTGCGCTCCGGGCTGAAACACCACGTCAACAATCGAGATGCTCTTATAGGCGGGAATGTCGGAGTTGCCGGTGCCGACCTCGACCACTCTGACGCCCGGCGCAATCTCCTTGCCTTCGTTCGCACCGTACTTCTTGGTTTTCGCAAATGTTGCCGTTGCGAACAGGGGAGCAACCGTTGCGGCCGACACGCCGAGCGCGATTGCAGACCTGCGATTCATCGTCTTCATCGCATCCTCCCTAAACCTGTCATGCACGGATGAGCATGGCCTCAGCATATTAGCACAAACTGATTTGATTGTGCGGAAAAGCGCGTGTCGGTGACCGCGTTTACTGTTGCTTTTGCCGGAACTTCGAATGGCAGCTCGTGCAGTCCTGCAGGATGAGGTGCAGGAGATGTTCCGCCGGCATCCTGGCCGGATCGGCTTCAGCCGCGCCCGGGCGCTTGCCGAGCAGGCTGCCGCCATCCATCGGCGGGCCGGTCATCCGCATGTCGGCGGTGATACCCGGCGGCGCGTTCCCCGCCTTGATCGCGAGCGCGTCGGCGAGCCGGCCGATATGGCGGGCGAGCGCCTCGAACTCCGGCCGGGCCTGGTCGATCTC
>NZ_RZSA01001573.1:0-837 GCF_003998075.1 Mesorhizobium sp. M2A.F.Ca.ET.037.01.1.1
TGGTGGAAGTGCTCCAGTCAGATGTTGAGCTCGAGCCTGGATACTGGATCGATGGGAGTGCTGAACATGCGTTCTTGAACCAGCTTTACATCATCGGGCCCATGTGAGTTCACCTGCCGCGACTGCGAGACGATCAGCCAGGCTCCGGCGCCCTTCCACGCCACCCCGCGCGGCTGGGCCGGTCCCGGCCTGCTGGCGATGATCCTGTTCGAGAAGTTCGGCCAGCATCAGCCGCTCAACCGCCAGGCCGAACGCTATGCCCGCGAAGGCGTGCCGCTCAGCCTGTCGACGCTCGCCGACCAGGTCGGCGCCGGCGCCGCGGCGCTGATGCCGCTGTTCAAGCGGCTCGAAGCCCATGTGCTGGCCGCTTCACGTCTGCACGGCGACGACACGACGGTGCCGGTCCTGGCCAAGGGCAAGACCGATACCGGCCGATTATGGACCTATGTGCGCGATGACCGACCGTTCGGCGGCGCCGATCCGCCGGCGGCGGTGTTCTACTATTCCCGCGATCGCCGAGGCGAACATCCCGCGGCGCATCTCTCCGGCTGGAGCGGCATTCTGCAGGCCGATGCCTTTGGCGGTTACGGCGATCTCTATGCGACGGGCCGTCAGCCGGCGCCTGTTCTGGAGGCCAGCTGCTGGGCCCACAGCCGGCGCAAAGTGTTTGAGCTGGCCGATGTCGAAGCGGCGGCGCGCAAGAAGGCGCAGGGCGAGAAGCCCAACCTGGTCTATCCGCTGGCGGTCGAAGCCGTGAAGCGCATCGATGCCCTGTTCGATATCGAGCGCGAGATCAGCGGCCTGTCGCCAGGCCGACGCCACGCCGTGCGCCAGGAG
>NZ_RZSA01001574.1:0-836 GCF_003998075.1 Mesorhizobium sp. M2A.F.Ca.ET.037.01.1.1
CGCTGAGAGTGGGCGGACAACATTACATCATCATCACCTTCTGCTTCTGCGCCCTGTTCGTCATCGTGCTCACCAATGGCGGCACCTTCACCGGATCCGCCACCGGCCTCGATGTCGGGTCGGTCACGCCCTTGCCCGGCATCAATTTCGACAAGCTCTCCAACAATTATTACCTGGTCTTGGCGGCGCTCCTCCTGGCGCTCGCCGCGACCTATCTCATCGGCAATTCGCGCTACGGCCGGACGTTGCGGGCCATCCGCGAGAACGAGCAGCTGGCGCGTTCGGTCGGCATCAATGTCGACCTGCACAAGCTTGGCGTGCTCATGGTTTCGGGCCTGTTCGCGGGTCTGGCCGGGGTGCTGCAACTCTATTACCTGCGCCACATCTCGCCGACCCTGTTCGGCGCTTTCCCGAGCCTTTACCTGGCGCTAATGGTCATGCTGGGCGGCGCCCGCTATCTCTACGGGCCGCTGATCGGCGCGGTCGTCGTCAATTTCCTGCCCGAGGTGCTGAACCTCGATCCGGTCGATTCCCGCATCGCCTATGGCGTCTGTCTGCTTCTGGTGATCCTTCTGCTGCCGGGCGGAGTCGGAGCCGGCATCAAGAACGTCTACTGCGTGGTTCGCGGCGGGTTCGAAAAGCAAGGCGGAGGCTCGAATGGCGGCGCTTGAGGTGAGGGGGTTGCGCAAGCAGTTCGGCGGTGTCGTCGCGCTCAACGGCATCGATCTCGACATCGACACCGACCAGGTTGTCGGCATCGTTGGTCCCAACGGCTCCGGCAAGACGACCTTGTTCAACGTCGTCACCGGAGTCCACCCGGCGACCGCCGGCACGGT
>NZ_RZSA01001575.1:0-836 GCF_003998075.1 Mesorhizobium sp. M2A.F.Ca.ET.037.01.1.1
CCATATAGGCAAAGGCGCGGCGGATCAGCGCGAGCAAGTCGTCCCATCCGTCGAAATCCGCGGGAAGGCCGATAATGGAAATGCCGACGGTCTGGTCCATACGCTCAGACGGCCTTGTAGCGGATGATGTCGAAGCGGGCTGTGAGCCCGTCATAGAGCAGCAGCCGGCCGATGAGCGGCTCGCCTATGCCGGTAATCAGCTTGATCGCCTCCATTGCCTCCAGCGCGCCGATGACGCCCGTCAGCGCGCCGACAATGCCGGCAACAGCGCAGGACGGCACCAGCCCTTCGGGAGGCGCCTCTGGGAACAGGTCGCGATAGCTCGGGTTGCGCTTTCCGTCGGCGCCTGTCTCGAACGGTTTCAGCACCGTGACCGAGCCGTCGAAGCGGCCGACGGCGGCCGTCACCAGGGGTTTCTTCTCGCTGGCGCAGGCATCGGCGACCGCGTACCGCGTCTCGAAATTGTCGGAGCCGTCGACAACGACATCGTAACGGGCGACGAGGGCAGGGGCGTTCGCTTCCGTCAGCCTCAGGCGATGCGATTCCACCGCGACGTTAGGGTTGATGCGCATGATCGCTGCCGCGGCGCTGTCGGTCTTGGCCAAGCCGATCGTGTCGCTGCCATGGATCACCTGCCGCTGCAGGTTGGACAGCGAAACCGTATCGTCATCGACGATGCCTAGCGTGCCGACGCCGGCGGCGGCTAGATATTCCAGCACCGGTGCGCCGAGCCCGCCGGCGCCGATCACCAGCACCCGCGCCCGTTTCAGCTTATGCTGCCCCGGCCCACCGATCTCCGGCAGCACGATGTGGCGGGCGGAGCGGTCGGGCTCTTC
>NZ_RZSA01001576.1:0-835 GCF_003998075.1 Mesorhizobium sp. M2A.F.Ca.ET.037.01.1.1
GCTTCGGAATGCCGGTTTCCTTCAGAGCACCGCGGAAGGCCGTCACCGCCCTGCGATCCTTGATCGGATACCAGAGCGCGTAGATGCCACCCGGCCAGCGCCGGTGCGCCTTGCGCAGACCATCGACCAGACGGGAGAACTCGCCTTCCTCCTCGAAGGGCGGATCGATGAGCACCAAGCCGCGCTTTTCCTTCGGCGGCAGTTGCGCGCCCAGCGCCAGCCAGCCGTCGAGCTCGATCACCCTTGCCTGGAAATCGCCGGCGAAAACCAATTTCAGCCGCACGGCATCCTTGGGGTGCAGCTCGATCGCCGTCAGCCGGTCCTGGCTGCGCAGGAGATGGCGAACGATCAGCGGCGAGCCGGGATAATGCTTGAGGCCGCCGTCGGGATTTTGCGCGCGCACCGCTTCCAGATAGGGCTGAAGCAGCGCCGCCGCCTGCGGCTCGAGCGTCGCCTCGGTGAGCCGGCCGATGCCGCCCTGCCACTCGCCGGTCTTGCCGGCTTCGACCGAGGCAAGATCATAGCGGCCAATGCCGGCATGGGTGTCGATGACGCGAAAAGCCTTGTCCTTCTGCTTGAGATATTCGACGAGGCGCGCGAGCACGGCATGCTTGACGACATCGGCGAAATTGCCGGCGTGGTAGGCGTGGCGATAATTCATGCCGGCCTCCCTTCAGAGAGCATGATGTCGTCCGAAAACCGCTTCACACTTTTCGGCATCATGCTCGTGGCGAACCGTTGCGGCCCCAGCGCGGCGGTGGCGGCTGCGAATTGGGATTCTGCGGATGGCCTCCGCCGCGGCGGCCGAAGACGAGCGACAGCACCAGTCCGGCAA
>NZ_RZSA01001577.1:0-828 GCF_003998075.1 Mesorhizobium sp. M2A.F.Ca.ET.037.01.1.1
GCGCAGCAGCTGCGAATATTCGGTGCGGTTGGTCAGGCCCTTGCTGAGAAGGTCGGTCTTGATACCGAGTTCCTTCTTCACCACCTCGGTCTGCTGCTCGATGGCCGCCTTCTGCGCGTTCAGGCCCTTGACCGACTCGCGATGCATGGCGACCCGCTGCGCCAGGATCGACTGCTCCGAGCGGAAGCGCGCAAGCCTTGCGTCGAACTCCTTCTGCTGTTCGCGGATCAGGTTCTGGAACTCCGGCTGGAACGGCGCCGGCGCGGGCTCGCTGATCGGCGCCAGCCGGTCCAGCCCGTCGCGCTCGGCCTCCAGCCGCGCGGCATTCGCCTTGAGCGCGATCCACTGCCTCGTTAGCCGGTTGAGATCGGCCTCCGGGGCGGTCCGGTCGAGCAGGATGAGTTCCTGGCCTTCGCGCACGCGGTCGCCTTCATGCACAAGCAATTGCCTGATGATGCCGCCCTCGCGATGCTGGATCAGGATGTTGCCGCCGGTCGCCGCGATCGTGCCTTGCGTGATCACCGCGCCCGCCAGCGGCGCGCTCGCTGCCCAAGTGCCGAAGCCGCCGGCAAGAAGCGCGATCGCCGCGTAGCCGGCAAAGGCCGTGCGCCGGAAATCGGTGCGCGGGCGGTCGTGGAAGCTGAGGCTTGGCGCGGACATCGCCTACGACCCGCGGCGGATGGTCTGCGAGGCGCGGATGACCGGGGCGAACGATCCCGTCACCACCGTGCTCCGCTGCGCGCCTGGTTGCCGCAGCACCTCGGCGCTCGGTCCGAACGCCTCGATGACGCCGCCGCGCAGGACCATCACGCGGTCGCAGGCCGCTGC
>NZ_RZSA01001578.1:0-826 GCF_003998075.1 Mesorhizobium sp. M2A.F.Ca.ET.037.01.1.1
CTGGGAGATCTTCACCCATGGCGGTCGCGAGAAGACGGGCATCGACGCGGTCGACTTCGCCGCACGCATGGTCGATCGCGGCGCCGGCGAGATCCTGCTGACCTCGATGGACCGCGACGGCACGAAGGCCGGCTACGACATCGCGCTGACCCGCGCCGTCGCCGACGCGGTGCGCGCGCCGGTCATCGCTTCGGGCGGCGTCGGAACGCTCGATCACCTGGTCGAAGGCATCCGCGACGGCCATGCTGGCGCCGTGCTTGCCGCCTCGATCTTCCATTTCGGCACTTACTCGATCGCCGAGGCCAAGGCATACATGGCCAAGGCCGGCCTGCCGATGCGGCTGGACTCGGCCGCCCATCGGGCTTAAAGCATGATCCCGCAAGGTTGGGGACCGGTTTTCGGAAAAGATCATGCTTAAACAAGCAGATAGATGACCGACATGGCTCAATTTTCGCTCGCCGAGCTGGAAACGATCATCCATCAGCGCGCCCATTCCGGCGACCCGGACTCATGGACGGCGAAACTGTTCGCCAAGGGCATGGACAAGGCGGCGCAGAAGCTCGGCGAGGAGGCTGTGGAAGCCGTGATCGCCGCCGTCCGCGGCGACAAGCAGGCCCTCGTTTCGGAAAGCGCGGATCTTCTGTATCATTGGCTGGTCGTGCTCGGCATCGCGGGCGTTCCGTTGGACGACGTGCTCAAGGAGCTCGAGGGCCGCACCGGCCGCTCGGGGGTTGCCGAAAAGGCGTCCCGCCCCCGGGTTTGACGCCCGGGGCACACGGCGAGGAGGGCAGGAAACCCGATGGACCAGCTGACTCCGACCGAGAAG
>NZ_RZSA01001579.1:0-826 GCF_003998075.1 Mesorhizobium sp. M2A.F.Ca.ET.037.01.1.1
AGCGCAGACCGAGCGCGCCACCACGCAGCGCGTCGAGGAGGCGCTGACCAAGCTCGACGACGTGCGCACCAACCTTGCCGACATCGACGAGCAGATGCGCGCGGCGCAAGCCGTGCTGAAGCGCACGACGATCACCGCGCCGGCGGCGGGCATCGTCGTGTCCTCCACCTATAATTCGCAAGGCAGCGTGGTCGCGCCCGGCG
Organism: Mesorhizobium sp. M2A.F.Ca.ET.037.01.1.1; assembly: GCF_003998075.1. NCBI lineage: Bacteria > Pseudomonadati > Pseudomonadota > Alphaproteobacteria > Hyphomicrobiales > Phyllobacteriaceae > Mesorhizobium > Mesorhizobium sp. M2A.F.Ca.ET.037.01.1.1. Next base: position 204 of record NZ_RZSA01001579.1, read on the forward strand.
AGAAGATCATGGAGATCCTGCCCACGTCATCGGGTCTGGTGGTGGACGCAAAGCTCAGGCCGAGGGACATCGACCAGGTGCATGTCGGCCAGAAGGCGAAGCTCAGGCTGTCGGCGCTCAACACGCGGCTCACGCCAGAGGTGCCGGCCACGGTGAGCGAGATCTCAGCCGACCGGCTGATCGACGACACCACCCACGAGCCCTATTTCCGCGCCAGGCTGAAGATCGCCGATGCCTTGCCGCCCGGCGTGAAGAGAGAACAGCTTTATCCCGGCGCCCCGGTCGATACCTTCATCAGCACTGGCGACCGGACCTTCTTCGAATATCTGGTGCGGCCGATGATGGATTCGTTCGCAAGGGCGTTTGCGGAAAGGTAGGGGCGGAGGGCAGTTACCGGCGGCCGTTGCGGTGAGCGGCAGGCCTATGGCCAGGCGCCGGGTAGTTGCCCTCGGGGCATCGGCGTTGGGCAGACGGCTTACTCCAGAAACATCAAGGCCGTGGCCAGGAATCCCATCCCGAAGCAAGACGCCATCGAATAGGCGATCATCCCGGCAGCCACATAGTCGCCCGCGCCCGACGACAGATGGCTGCCGAGTGTGCCGAAAGCCAGGAGCCAGCACGCC
>NZ_RZSA01000157.1:0-9092 GCF_003998075.1 Mesorhizobium sp. M2A.F.Ca.ET.037.01.1.1
GTCGGAACGCATCGACCGCATCCTCGGCCAGACCGGCCGCTCGATTCTGACCAGGTTGCTCGGCGTGATCCTGGCGGCCTTGGCGGTCCAGTTCGTGGCCGACGGCGTCAGGGCGCTCATGGCAGCCTAAGAGGCTGCGAAGCAGCCCACCTACTGCCCTACTGCCCTACTGCCCTACTGCCCTACTGCCCTACTGCCCTACTGCGCCCCCGTCTCGACCACCTCGAAATCATGCGTGATCGTCGCCGTCTTCGCCATCATCGCGCTGGCCGAGCAGTATTTCTCGATCGACAGGTCGATCGCCCGTTTCACCTTGTCATGCGAGAGCGCGCGGCCCTTGACGATGAAATGCATATGGATGCGGGTGAACACTTTCGGGTCGGTCTCGGCCCGGTCGGCGTCGAGCTCCACCACGCAATCCTCGACCGCCTCGCGGCCTTTCTCCAGGATATGCACGACGTCATAGGCCGAGCAGCCGCCGGTGCCGATCAGCACCAGTTCCATCGGGCTCGGCCCAGGCGTCTTGCCATCCGGCCCATGCGCCGTGCCCAGCACGACCTTATGGCCGCTGCCGGATTCGCCGACAAAGGTGCGTTCCTCGACCCATTTGACGCGTGCTTTCACGGTGGTCTTCCTTGAGAAATTCCGGTCCGCGCTAAGGCCTGTTGAGATTCAGGTCAGGCCGCGCAGAAAATGGCGGGTTCCGAGAACCGGCCTACGCCGGCCGAAGCCCTCACAAGTGTCCCGCTCTATGAAGGTTACTGCCGGCGAAGGATGGATGGCTAAGCGGCAAAGGCCGCGAAGGCATGCCATGGGATTGGAGGCGGCGCCGACGGAAGCGGTCCGAGCGACATCGCCTTCCTCTAAACGACCATGTCGAGACGCTTAGAACGGGATCTCGTCATCCAGCTCCCGCGACGCGCCGCCGCCACCGCCGCCCCTGGAACCGCCGCCACCGCGGCTGAAACCTTCGTTCGGGCCCGACTGGCCGAAATCGGAACCACGGCTGCTGCCGCCTGAATAGTTACCGACCTGGCCGCTACCGCCCTCGCCGCGCGCGTCGAGCATCTGCAGCTCGCCACGGAATTTCTGCAGCACCACCTCGGTCGTGTAGCGGTCATTGCCGGTCTGGTCCTGCCATTTGCGGGTCTGCAGCTGGCCCTCGACATAGACCTTCATGCCCTTCTTCAGATACTGCTCGGCCACCTTGGCGAGCTGGTCGTTGAAGATGACGACATTATGCCACTCGGTCTTTTCCTTGCGCTCGCCCGAATTCTTGTCGCGCCAGCTTTCCGAGGTGGCGATGCGGATGTTGACGACCGGATCGCCGGAATTCAGGCGGCGGATTTCAGGGTCCGCCCCGAGATTGCCGACCAGAATGACCTTGTTGACGCTACCCGCCATCGTACTTCTCCGCGCTCATCCGAAACAAATTTTAAGTCGCTCACCTTACAGCCTCAGGGCCGCCCACGCCCGTAAAGGCTGGCTTTTCCCACAAGGTTTTTGTTCCTCTTTCGTTCTAGCATAACCGATGCTTCTGTCAAGGAATGTCAGCAAGAGGTAGTGTCCTGGTGTGGGAAACGAAAGGGGATATCTCCGAATGAACACCCTGACACATGAGGATCAGCCGCGCGAACTTTGGCGGACCGGAGTGGAGACGCGGATGCGTGTTGCCGCCGCCAACGGCGCGGCCGAGCTTTGCATATTCGAACAGTGGGTCGAACCGGCAACCGGGGCGCCGACCCATTCGCATTCGGTGGAGGAAGTGCTGACAGTGATTGCCGGCGAGGCCGAAATGTGGATCGAAGACAGGCGAGCAGTACTGACTGCGGGGCAGTCGCTGATCATCCCGGCGCATCGCAGGCATGGCTTTCGCAACATTGGGTCCGGCATGCTCCGCATCCATGCCGTGCTCGCATCGCCGATCTTCGAAGCAAGCTTCGACGGAGCCGCGAATCCGGTGAAGCGCTGGACATCATAAAAACAGCGCTTGCCAAATCTATAAGTATCGACTTATGCTTTCCGCATGATCGAAGCAGAGATTTTCCGGGCGCTCGCCGACCCCACCCGTCGCGCCGTCTATGAGCGGCTGACCGCCAGCGAGATGACAGTGACCGAGCTGCGCGCCGGCATGAGCGTGTCGCAGCCGGCGGTCTCGCAGCATCTCGCCATTCTGCGCGGCGCCGGCCTGGTGGTCGAGCGGCGCGCTGGCCGCAACGCCTACTACCGCGCCGATCCGCAGGGGCTCGACCCGCTGCTCGGCTGGATCGAACGCTACCGCGCCTTCTGGCCGGAAGGCATCGAGAAGTTGAAGACGGTTCTGAAGGGAATGGACCAATGACCAAGGCAGAGAATCCGACAGCGGCAGAGGCCCCGCTCAGCTTCGAATGCGAGCTTGCCGATCCGCCGGAAAAGGTCTGGCGGGCGCTGACCGAGCCGGAACTGCTGGCCGCCTGGATGATGCCGAACGACATCAAGGCGGAAGCTGGCAGCTGCTTCACCTTTGCCGGACCGGATGCGCCGATCGAATGCGAGGTGCTGGAAGCCGAGCCTGGCCGGCTGCTGCGCTATTCCTGGCGCGAGCGGCCGGCCGACAAGGATGCCGACCAGCTTCCCGCCTTTGACAGCATCGTCACCTTCACGCTGGCCCGGACAGCCTCCGGAGGCACGCATCTTCGGATCGTGCATGATGGCTTCGTGCCGGTGGCTGAGCCTGTTCTGGCCATTGCCGGCGCCGGCTGCGGGCTCTCGCTTTATGCGCGCAAGACCCCGACCGCGGCCAATGCGCCCTGCATGATGCTGCGCGCGGCCTGATAAGAGGAAACCCGTCATGAGCATTGCCAATCTGGTGCCGATGGTCATCGAGCAGTCGAGCCGCGGCGAACGTTCCTTCGATATCTTTTCGCGGTTGCTGCGCGAGCGCATCGTCTTCATCAATGGCGAGATCAACGACAATGTCTCGGCGCTGGTCTGTGCCCAGCTGCTGTCGCTGGAATCCGACAATCCCGACAAGGAGATCTCGCTCTACATCAACTCGCCCGGCGGCATGGTGACCAGCGGCTTCGCCATCTACGACACGATGCAATACATCTCCTGTCCGGTGTCGACGGTCTGCATGGGCTTCGCCGCCTCGATGGGCTCGTTTCTCCTGATGGCGGGCTCCCCGGGACGCCGCATCGCGCTGCCCAACACCAGGATCGTCCTGCATCAGCCGCTTGGCGGTTTCCAGGGCCAGGCTTCCGACATCCAGCGCCACGCCGAGGACATCGTGCGCACCAAGCAGCATATGACGGAGCTCTACGCCAGGCATTGCGGCCGCACCTACGAGGAAGTGGAGCGCACGCTCGACCGCGACTACTTCATGAGCGCCGCGGAAGCGAAGGACTGGGGCCTCGTCGACCACGTGTATGACACGCGCAAGAAAGCGGCCTGATATAGCGGAGTAGGCGCGCGGCAATTTGATCGCCGCGCGTCTGGCATCGCTTCAGCCGCGTCCCTATAGTCCGCGCATGATCAGGTCCGTTCAGTCCAGACATTTATGCGCCGCCCTCGCCGCTCTTGCCGGCGCCTTGATGGCCGGCACCGCACTGGCCGACGACAGCCAGTCGCAGAAACTGCCCGGCGTCAGCGGCGACTATCGCATCGCCAAACCGGCGCCGCAGCCGGAACCCGATGACGCGCAGCCCGCCGGCAGCGACGGCTCGTTCAAGATCGGCAACACCGATGTCAGGATCGGCGGCAGCATAACGATCGACATGGCAACGGGCGGGATGAAGCTACCGAACCACTGATCGCGGTCGCGGGTTGAGCGCCCCACAAAATGTAAGCCCCATCCCTGCTGTGCAGACGGATGGGGCTTCATGGATCTGAAATCCAACTTTGGCCGGGAGTGGACTGCCGGCGTTCTGTTTCGGATGCAACGCGGCGTTCAGCCGACGATCCGACTATGGTCTCTGATTGTAGGGAATCGGCAAGTCACGGTTTGTCGGGCCGGCGTTTCAAGTCTGCCCTGGCACTTATGCCCGCCGCGGCTCCATCTCCGTGTGGAGCCTCAAGGGACTGTCCGGTGGCGTCATGCTCCGCTCCTGGGTCCGTTGCGACAATGTCGTTCGAAGCGCTAATCGCTATCGCCTGCGGCGTCTCGCAGGCCGCCTGTTGGGCGGCGAGGCCATCGAAAGACAGCCGGCTTCGTTGACGCCTTTGAGACTGCCCCCGTGAGTCGCCGTCGTCAACCGTTGAATAGCCGGTTACCGAAAAATGTGATCGCCGGGAGGTTACGTGCGGGTAAGCCGAGTGGCTCGTGGATCGACGAGGCGGGCATCGGCGACACTTGTCTTCACGAGGCTTCGAGCAACTGTTTGCACAGCGCATGACGCGAATGTTTCCACAACGCTTTGTCAGGAGCGTGTTCGGCCTTTGTTCTTTCCGCTTGCCCGCTCGCGCGAAAGGCGGTTAAACCCATAATCGGCTTGTTCCGTCGAGATTGTGGCGTCTCTCGACGTGGCGGCAAAAATACCTACATAGGGGATGGCCGGGACAAACCCGCCCAATCCAGCAAATTCCAGATCTGAGGCGGCGACCGGCGATGGCCGACCATAAATATCTTTCCATTCGCGGGGCGCGCGAACACAATCTCAAGGACGTCGATCTCGACCTGCCGCGCGACAGCCTGATCGTCATGACTGGACTGTCGGGCTCCGGCAAGTCGTCGCTCGCTTTCGACACCATCTATGCCGAGGGCCAGCGCCGCTACGTCGAAAGCCTGTCGGCCTATGCCCGGCAGTTCCTAGAGATGATGCAGAAGCCGGATGTCGACCAGATCGACGGCCTGTCGCCCGCCATCTCGATCGAGCAGAAGACCACCTCGCGCAACCCGCGCTCGACGGTTGGCACCGTCACCGAGATCTACGACTATATGCGCCTGCTTTTCGCGCGCGTCGGCATCCCCTATTCGCCCGCCACCGGCCTGCCGATCGAGAGCCAGACGGTCAGCCAGATGGTCGACCGCGTGCTGGCGCTGGACGAAGGCACCCGCCTCTATCTGCTCGCGCCGATCGTGCGCGGCCGCAAGGGCGAATACCGCAAGGAACTGCTCGAGCTGCAGAAGAAGGGTTTCCAGCGCGTCAAGGTCGACGGCACCTTCTACGAGATCGCCGACGTGCCGGCGCTGGACAAGAAGTACAAGCACGACATCGACGTCGTCGTCGACCGCATCGTCGTGCGCGGGGACCTGGCCACCAGGCTCGCGGATTCGATGGAGACGGCGCTGAAGCTCGCCGACGGCCTTGCTGTGGCCGAGTTCGCCGACCGGCCGCTCGACTCCAGCCTGACCGGCGAGGACTCGGTCAACAAGTCGAAGAACGAGACGCATGAGCGCATCCTGTTCTCGGAAAAATTCGCCTGCCCGGTGTCCGGCTTCACCATTCCCGAGATCGAACCGAGGCTGTTCTCCTTCAACAACCCGTTCGGCGCCTGCCCGACCTGCGACGGCCTCGGCAGCCAGCGCGCCATCGATCCCAACCTCGTCGTGCCGGACGAGAACGTCTCGCTGCGCGACGGCGCCATCAGCCCGTGGGCGAAGTCGACCTCGCCCTATTACGCGCAGACGCTTGAAGCGCTGGGCAAGGCCTATGGCTTCAAGCTCGGCGACAAGTTCAAGGATCTGAGCGCCCAGGCAAAAGAAGCCGTGCTGCATGGCACCGGCGAGCGCGAGATCACCTTCCAGTATGATGACGGCCTGCGCTCCTACAAGACCACCAAGACCTTCGAGGGCGTGATCCCCAATCTCGACCGGCGCTGGAAGGAAACGGAATCGGCCTGGATGCGCGAGGAGATCGAGCGCTTCATGTCGGCCACGCCCTGCCCCGCCTGCAACGGCTACAGGCTGAAGCCGGAGGCGCTGGCGGTGAAGATCGGCGGCAAGCACATCGGCGAAGTGACCGAGCTGTCGATCCGCAAGGCCGACCAGTGGTTCACCGACCTGCCGGCGCAGCTCAACGACAAGCAGAACGAGATCGCGGTGCGCGTGCTCAAGGAGATCCGCGAGCGGCTGCGCTTCTTGAACGATGTCGGCCTCGACTATCTGACGCTGTCGCGCAACTCCGGCACGTTGTCCGGCGGCGAAAGCCAGCGCATCCGGCTGGCCTCGCAGATCGGCTCAGGCCTCACCGGCGTGCTCTATGTGCTGGACGAGCCGTCGATCGGCCTGCACCAGCGCGACAATGCGCGTCTGCTCGACACGCTGAAGCACCTGCGCGATATCGGCAACACGGTGATCGTCGTCGAGCATGACGAGGACGCCATCCTGCATGCCGACTATGTCGTCGACATCGGCCCGGCCGCCGGCATCCACGGCGGCCGCATCATCGCGCAAGGCACGCCGCAGCAGATCATGGCGACGCCCGCCTCGATCACCGGCAAGTACCTGTCCGGCGAGCTCGAAGTGGCGACGCCCGCGGTGCGCCGCGAAGCCAAGAAGAACCGGCGCATCAAGGTGGTCGGCGCGCGCGGCAACAATCTGAAGAACGTCACGGCCGAAATCCCGCTCGGCACCTTCACCGCGGTCACCGGCGTGTCGGGCGGCGGCAAGTCGACCTTCCTGATCGAGACGCTGTTCAAGGCGGCCTCGCGCCGCATCATGGGCTCGCGCGAGCATCCGGCCGAGCACGACCGCATCGAGGGGCTGGAATTCCTCGACAAGGTCATCGACATCGACCAGTCGCCGATCGGCCGCACGCCGCGCTCCAACCCGGCGACCTATACCGGCGCTTTCACGCCGATCCGCGACTGGTTCGCCGGACTCCCCGAAGCCAAGGCGCGCGGCTACCAGCCGGGGCGCTTCTCCTTCAACGTCAAGGGCGGCCGCTGCGAGGCCTGCCAGGGCGACGGCGTCATCAAGATCGAGATGCACTTCCTGCCCGACGTCTACGTCACCTGCGACGTCTGCCATGGCAAGCGCTATAACCGCGAGACGCTCGACGTGCTATTCAAGGGCAAGTCGATCGCCGACGTGCTCGACATGACCGTCGAGGAAGGCGTCGAGTTCTTCTCGGCGGTGCCAGGCGTGCGCGACAAGCTGGTGACGCTGAACCAGGTCGGCCTCGGCTACATTCATATCGGCCAGCAGGCGACGACGCTGTCGGGCGGCGAGGCGCAGCGCATCAAGCTCGCCAAGGAATTGTCGCGCAAGGCGACCGGCAAGACGCTCTACATCCTCGACGAGCCGACCACCGGCCTGCACTTCCACGACGTGGCCAAGCTGCTCGAAGTGCTGCACGAGCTGGTCGACCAGGGCAACACCGTGGTGGTCATCGAGCACAATCTCGAGGTGATCAAGACCGCCGACTGGGTGCTCGATCTCGGCCCCGAGGGCGGCGACGGCGGCGGCGAGCTTGTGGCATCAGGCACGCCCGAAGCGATCGTGCGCGAGAAGCGCAGCTATACCGGCCAGTTCCTGAAGGAGCTTCTGGAGCGGCGCCCCGGAGGCAAACGCGAAGCGGCCGAGTGATGGCAGGTAGCGGCCTGATCTCCATCGAAAGCCGCTTCGATACCGTCGCGGCCATAGCTGCCGGGATGCAGAAGGTTGTCGCGAGCGCTGCCGGAGTCGACCAATCATGAGGCTGGCCCGCCCCGACGATCTCGCCGGCATCGTCGCGCTGACCACCGAAGCCTATGCGCCCTACACGGCCATCTTCGACGCGCCCCCGATCCCGGTCACCGAGGATTATGGGCCGCGCATCGGGCGCGGCGAAGTCTGGCTGCTGCAAGAAGGCTCGGACCTCGCCGGATTGATCGTGCTCGAGCGTCATGCGGACCACGCCATGATCTTCAGCATCGCCGTTTCGCCGGCCTTCCAGGGCAGGAAGCTCGGCATCAGATTGCTCGACTTCGCCGACAAGCAGGCCCGGTCATGGGGAGTGCCGGAAGTGCGGCTCTACACCAATCCGCGCATGGCGCGGAACATCGCGCTCTATGCGGCGTACGGCTATCGTGAAACGGGTCGCCGCGTCAATCCATACAGACCAGGATGGACATTGGTCGACATGGTGAAGCCCGTCGACCGGGCAGCCTGATAGCAGGTTCAAACGGAGGAGGAAGACGATGACTGCCCAAGGAAAAATCCGCTCCGGCATGGGCGGCTGGACCTTCGAGCCGTGGGATACCTCCTTCTATCCGGAGAAGCTCGCCAAGGCCAAGCAACTGCACTACGCCAGCCGCCAAGTGCCGAGCATCGAGGTCAACGGCACCTATTATTCCAGCTTCAAGGAACCGACTTTCGTCAAATGGGCCGACGACGCGCCGGATGGCTTTGTCTTCTCGCTCAAGGGCAACCGCTTCGTCACCAATCGCCGCGTGCTCGGCGAGGCCGGTGAATCGATGATGCGCTTCCTCGGCTCCGGCGTTACCGCGCTCGGCGACAAGCTCGGCCCAATTCTGTGGCAGTTCGCGCCGACCAAGAAATTCGATGCCGACGATTTCGAAGCGTTCCTGAAGCTTCTGCCCGAGAAGCAGGATGGCGTGCCTTTGCGCCATGCGCTCGAAGTGCGCCACGACAGCTTCATCGTGCCGGAGTTCCCCGCATTGGCGCGCAAATACAACGCCGCGATCGTCTATGCCGACCACGCCAAATATCCGGCGATCGCCGACGTCACCGGCGACTTCGTCTATGCGCGATTGCAGACCGGCAGCGACGACAACCCCGACTGCTACACGCCGAAAGGCCTCGACGAATGGGCGGGACGTGTGAAGACCTGGGCCGAAGGTAAGCAACCCGCCGACCTGCCGCGCGCCGACCCGAAGACCGATGCGCCGGTCAAGCCGCGCGACGTGTTCGCCTACTTCATCAGCGAAGGCAAAGTGCGCGCGCCCTTCGGCGCCATGGCGCTGATGAAGCGGGTGACAGCCTAGAGCTGCGGACCTCCACAGCGGCCATAAATCAAACGCCAGAGTTTTGTTCGGCGCGCCATGCGACGCTGGTCGGCCGGTGGCTTGTCGGAACCTGCCGGCCGTCTTGACCGTTCTGTCTCAGCCGCCGACCGCAGGAGACCGCTGCGAAGTCGCAACAGCTGCCGAAGGTCGGAACGGGACGCAGC
>NZ_RZSA01001580.1:0-824 GCF_003998075.1 Mesorhizobium sp. M2A.F.Ca.ET.037.01.1.1
GCCCGTCGACGTCTATCACGAGACGCTGCCGAATGGTGTCAGCTACGACACGCTCGACCTGACGCCGAATTCGATCGGCGACAACACCCGCGAATGGACCGTGCCGCCCGGCCACTATTTCATGATGGGCGACAACCGCGACAACTCCTCCGACAGCCGCTTCACCGTCGGCTTTGTTCCTGCCGAAAACCTGGTCGGCCGCGCCAATCTCATCTTCTTCTCGATCGCCGGGAAATCGTCCGGCGTGAACGGCTCGTTGCGCGCGAAGTCGTAGTAGAACCCGTTCTCGATCACCGGCCCGATCGTCACCTGCGTTCCCGGCCACAGCTCCTGCACGGCCTCGGCCAGCACATGCGCCGCATCGTGTCGGATGAGTTCCAGCGCGCGCGGATCCTCGCGGGTGATGATCTCGACCTTGCCCGACGTGCCGAGCGGATCGGAAAGATCGCGCACGGTGCCGTCGAGGCTATAGGCGACAGCCTTCTTGGCCAGCGACTTTGAGATCGACTCGGCAAGGCCAGCGCCGGTCAGCGCCGCGTCATACTCGCGGATCGAACCATCGGGAAATGTCAGGGAAACGGAATTCGGCATCAGGATTCTCCTATCCAGTCCCGCAAACGAGCGCGGGTGGTGAAATGCATGTCGCAGGATGCGTTGCTGCATGCAGAGGGTTAGCCGGAGGCGTCCGGCAGCGGCGCGGTTTTAGAGGCAGTGCCGCGTCAGGTAAAGAGCGGCCCGTCAGGAAATGGCGCCAGTAGTGTCGCAGGCGCTTCGCGCGGGCTTGTGAACAGAGCGCGGCGCAGCTTGTATACGAACTATGGAAG
>NZ_RZSA01001581.1:0-823 GCF_003998075.1 Mesorhizobium sp. M2A.F.Ca.ET.037.01.1.1
CGGTGACCGCGTTGGGGTTGGCTGTATAGGTGTAGGAGCCGTTGGCGTTGAGCACCAGCGTGCCGTACTGGCCCACGATGCCGGCGCCGCCGAGATTGCCGCTCACCGGGTTGGAGACGTTCGAGCCCGTGGCCACGCCGGTCACCGCGCCGCCGGGTGCCGCGCCGTCGGCGCCAAGCACGTCCGCCGTTCCGTCGGTCAGCACGTTGCCCGAGACTTGCGAGCCTTCCGAGACGCTGTTGGTGTCGGCATGCGCCGTCGGCACGTCGTCGACGATGTCGACCAGGATGGTGCCGGTGGTGGTGTTGCCGTGAGCGTCGGTCACCGTATAGGTGAAGCTGTCCTTGTCCTGTTCGGTGGTGATGCCGTTGTTGGCGGTCGCGCCGTCATAGGTCTTGGTCAGCGTGTAGGTGTAGGTGCCGTCGGCGTTGAGCACCAGGTTGCCGTAGCTGCCGGTGGCCGATGAGTTGAGCGTGTAGGTATATGGTCCAGTGCCGCCGGCCGGCGTGATGGCGCCGTTGAAGATCTCGCTGTTGCCGGCCGCGTCGCTGCCCGCCGGCAAGCCCTTCTCATAGACCAGCGCGTCGGTGTCGGAGGCGGTGACGGTGACGTTGTTGACAGTGATGTCGAGCGTCACGGTCGAGGTGTCGCCGTCGCCGTCGGTGATGGTGTAGACGAAGTGGTCGACCGCATTGGCGGTGACCGCGTTGGGGTTGGCTGTATAGGTGTAGGAGCCGTTGGCGTTGAGCACCAGCGTGCCGTACTGGCCCAAGATGCCGGCGCCGCCGAGATTGCCGCTCACCGGGTTGGAGACGTTCGAGCC
>NZ_RZSA01001582.1:0-820 GCF_003998075.1 Mesorhizobium sp. M2A.F.Ca.ET.037.01.1.1
CATTTGTAGGGTTTTGCAAGAGGCTATCGCCCTAGCAGGCATGTGTTTCCTTCGAGTGGATGCTCAGGCGTGCCGAGCTGCCTGATTCGGCCCGCGCGCCGCGCGGTTCGAACTAACGGCAGGGCGTGATCCGTCTCAAGCCGCTGGGCGCGTGATGGCTCCTGACTAAACCCGCTGAACAGACGGCGCTGGTGGCAGGCGCCATGTTCGCCCTTGCCCAAGAGGCCGGGTTTCCCGAAGGCGTCGTGAACCTTGTCTATGCATCGGAAGGCGATGCGGTCGGCCGCGAACTGTGCACCAATCCGAAGGTCCGCAAGATCAGCTTCACCCGCTCAGGTCGGCCGCCTGCTGATGCGCCAGTGCTCGGATCAGATCAAGAAGGTCAGCATCGAGCTCGGCGGCAACGCTCCTTTCATGGTCTTTGACGATGCCGATATCGACGCGGCGGTTGACGGTGCGATCCAGGCGAAGTTCCGCAATGCCGGCCAGACCTGCGTTTCCGCAAATCGCCTCTACGTCCAGTCAAGGATTCATGAGGAATTCGTCGACAAATTCGTGGAGAAGGTCCGCCACCTCCCGGTTGGCGACGGCTTTGATCCGGGAGCTATTGGACCCCTGATCGACAGGCATGCGCTGGCCAAGATCGAAACCTATATCGTCGATGCCTTCGCAAAAGGCGGCATAGTTCGATGCGGGGGAAATCGCACTGGTGAAAAGGGCACGTTTTTCCAGCCGACGGTGCTCACCGAGATCTCCCGCGAGATGATGGTTGCGCAAGCGGAGACATTCGGGCCATTGGCGCCGTTCATCTGTTTTGACG
>NZ_RZSA01001583.1:0-820 GCF_003998075.1 Mesorhizobium sp. M2A.F.Ca.ET.037.01.1.1
GCCGGTGCACGGCCTCGCGGGCGAAGGCGGCGCGGTAGCGGTCGATCGCCATGGCGGTGCGCTCGCGGCCCTTCCAGCCGGCGGCCTCCAGCGTCAGGAAGCTTTCGATGGCATGGCGGATCTCGTCCGGCCCGCGCGCCACGATGTGCTCGAGCTTGCCGAGGTCGGCAAGGCGCCGCTTCAGCCGGCGAAATTCGCGATAGTGATGCGAACGCAGCGACGCCTTGAGGTAGTCCTCGCCGTCGGCGTCGCTTTCAAGCACCGGGCGCTCGACCCTGCCGGTGGTCACCAGGGTCAGGCCGCGGCTGTCGGCGAAGGAGGTCAGCAGGCTCGCCACCGGGCCGTCAAGGCGCATGTCGGGCAGCACGAAGACTTTTGGCAGCTTGAGATGCGGCCGCGACAGCATCGAGAAGAAATCCTCGATGACGCCGATCGGATCGTCGCGGTCGACCAGCGGCGTGCCGAGCGGGCCGAACGGGCTTGACCACGTGCGCATCACCGGGACGCCGAGCGGCATCGCCGGCCGCTCGACCGAGAAGGGCACCAGAAGGCGCAACCGGTCGCGGTATTCGTCGCCGTCGCGGATGACGGCCAGCCGCACCTCGCGGTCCTCCAGCCGGGGCATCGCCGGGGCCAGGAAGCGCGGGTTGAAGAAGACATTAGGCTCGACCGTGCGGGCGCTGAGATAGTCGAGTTCCTCGACAAGGTCGAAGCCGGCCGAGGCCGGGTAGATGGCGAGCTTGCGTTCCGGCCTGTTGCTGGCGAAGAGCTCGATATGGGCAGGGTCGACCTCGCGCGCCAGGCCGGCAAGGTTGGAGAC
>NZ_RZSA01001584.1:0-818 GCF_003998075.1 Mesorhizobium sp. M2A.F.Ca.ET.037.01.1.1
GTGTTGAACGAGCTGGATGGCGTGGCGAAAGCTGCGTAGGTCGGCGCAGCACCCCGCCCGCGCCTGCGGCGCGACCTCCCCATCGAGGGGAGGTAGGGCGCCGCGCTTTATGCTTGAACGCCAGTTTAGCATTCAGGATTACCGCACCGCAGGCATGCAGCGACGGCAGTTTGGCACGACGTTCTACCTCCCCTCGATGGGGAGGTCGGCGCGAAGCGCCGGGCGGGGTGAAGCGCCGACGCCAGCTAATTAATGCTCGCCGTATGCGCCGGCTCGGCCTGCCTGATGTCCGTCGTATAAGGCACCCGATAGCCATTCGCCGCCAGCCACTCGATCGCCGCTTTCGGCTCGTCGGTCTGGATGATCGTTGCGCCGCGGTCGACCCAGAAACCCCAGGCTTCGCGTGGCAGGCCGGCGGCGACGGCGAGTTCGTCGCCACGGCCGCCGGCGAGGAAGCCGCCCGGCTTGTGCACGATGGCGTAGGTGTCGGCCCAAAGGTGCCAATCGCCGCGAGCCGCTTCCGCGCGCATATGGTTGCTGAACAGCGGCCCGCCAGAGGCGGTCAGCGTCTCGGCGCCGTTGCGCCAGTTGATCAACTCGATGGCGCGCGGCGCGAACACCTTGTCGACCTCATCGGCGAAGGCGGCATCATGCACGGCGTCGTCGGCGAGGATCGGCATGAACTGAAAGCCGCCGCCTGCGCTTGCAAGCGCGGCACTGGCGGCATCGATGCGCTGCGGGTTCCAGAGGTTCTCCTTGACGATCACCTGGTCGGCCATGCCGAGGTCGCGCGCCTCCGCGACCATGCCCGGCAGGTC
>NZ_RZSA01001585.1:0-815 GCF_003998075.1 Mesorhizobium sp. M2A.F.Ca.ET.037.01.1.1
AGCGTACCGTGAAGGGCATCGCCCGCAAGCATGGCTTCGCCGCCTGCTTCATGGCCAAGCCCTATGGCGAGCGCGCCGGCAACGGTTTCCATGTCCATTTCAGCGTGCTCGACAGGCAGGGCCGCAACATCTTCGACGACGGTTCCGACCAGGGCTCCGAAACAATGCGCCACGCGGTCGGCGGCCTGCTTGACGCGATGGCGCAAAGCACGCTGGTGTTTGCACCGCACTTCAATTCCTACCGCCGGCTGCGGCCGAGATCCTATGCGCCGACCGCCGTCGCCTGGGGCTACGAGAACCGCATGGTGGCGATTCGCATTCCAGGCGGACCTTCGGCTGCGCGCCGCATCGAGCATCGCGTCTCCGGCGCCGATGCCAATCCTTATCTGGTGCTGGCGGCGATCCTCGGCGCGGCGTTGATCGGCATCGAGCGCCAGCTCTCGCCCGGCGAGCCGACCGGCGGCGAAGGCCAGGGGCTGACGCTCGCCAAGCTGCCGCCGGACTGGGCTTCGGCGATCGCCGCCTTCGAGGCTGGCCCGCGCGTCGCCGAGATCTTCCCGGACGTGCTGCGCGACGCCTTTGTCGCCTGCAAGCGCCAGGAACTGAACACGTTCGCGCTGAATGTCAGCGACTTCGAGATCGAGACCTATCTCGAGAGCGTTTGAGGCCGGCGACGCTGAAGTGGGAGCAGGAGAGCGGCCGGTACCCTATGGGGAACTGCAAAGATCCTCGGTTGGAGCAAGCAGCGGACGGCTGGAAGGGCTATAAAGGGGAACTCATCCGAGTTGGCTCGCGGGGGTGCTCGTATCAGTGAC
>NZ_RZSA01001586.1:0-808 GCF_003998075.1 Mesorhizobium sp. M2A.F.Ca.ET.037.01.1.1
ACCAGTCGTCGGCGGCGGCCTCGCCGGCTCCGAAGCGGCATGGCAAATCGCCGAGGCCGGCGTTCCGGTCGTGCTGCACGAGATGCGCCCGGTGCGCGGCACCGACGCGCATAAGACCGATGGCCTGGCCGAGCTCGTCTGCTCGAACTCCTTCCGCTCCGACGACGCCGAAAACAACGCGGTCGGCCTGCTGCATGCCGAAATGCGGCTGGCCGGCTCGCTGATCATGAGCGCCGGCGATGCCAACCAGGTGCCGGCCGGCGGCGCGCTGGCCGTCGACCGCGACCGGTTTTCCGACGCGGTCACCGCGAAGATCGAAGCGCATCCGCTGATCACCATCCAACGTGAGGAAGTGCCTGGGCTGCCGCCGGCGGACTGGGACCAGGCGATCATCGCCACCGGTCCACTGACGGCGCCGTCGCTGGCACAGTCGATCGCCGAGGCGACCGGCGCCGACGCGCTGGCCTTCTTCGATGCCATCGCGCCGATCGTGCATTTCGACACGATCGACATGAACACCGCCTGGTTCCAGTCGCGCTACGACAAGGTCGGTCCCGGCGGCACCGGCAAGGACTACATCAACTGCCCGATGGACAAGGACCAGTATTTCGCCTTCGTCCAGGCGCTGCTGGAGGGCCAGAAAACCGAGTTCAAAGAGTGGGAAGGCACGCCCTATTTCGACGGCTGCCTGCCGATCGAGGTCATGGCCGAACGCGGCGTCGAGACGCTGCGCTACGGCCCGATGAAGCCGATGGGCCTGACCAACGCCCACAATCCCTCGGTCAAGGCCTATGCGGTGATGCAGCTC
>NZ_RZSA01001587.1:0-808 GCF_003998075.1 Mesorhizobium sp. M2A.F.Ca.ET.037.01.1.1
CAATACACCACAGCGCGCGACCTCGCCGTGCTGGTGACGGCGCTGCGCAATGATTTTCCACAGTATGCGCCCTGGTTCTCAATCGAAGGCCTTGCCGTCGGCAAGAAGGCGCTCCCGAACTATAATCTGCTCATCGGCCGCTATCCCGGCGCCGACGGCATGAAGACCGGCTTCGTCTGCTCTTCCGGCTTCAACATGATCGGCTCGGCGACGCGCAACGGCCGCACGCTGGTCGCCGTGGTGCTTGGCGAGAAATCGGCTGTCAGCCGCGCCGAGGCGGCCGCAAAGCTGCTCGACCAGGGTTTCGATACGCCGGCGGAGAGTTCGACGACGCTGGCCGCTCTCAAGCCCTATGGCGACACCCTGTCGCCCAACGACATGCATGACGAGATCTGCAAGAAGAAGCCGAAGGAAGAGCAATCCGAGGCGGCCCCCGAGGTCGCTGCCAAGGATAAGCCCAAGTCGCCCTATCAGGTGAAGCTCGACCACCCGACGCTGATCGCGGTCGGCCTCGGGGGCGCAACCGGACCGGCGCCCAAGGCATTCGTCGACCAGGCCGATCAGAACTATGCCGATGTGCCGGTGCCGAGCTGGCGGCCCGACAGGCCGGCGCCGGCCGACGCCGAGCCGGCGGCGACCGGAACGGCAGCCGCCGCGGCGCAAGGCGACCAGCCCGCCAAGGCGAACTAGCCATCATGAAGGGCGGCTTTCCCATCCCCGTCTCCGTTCTCACCGGCTTTCTCGGCGCCGGCAAGACGACGCTGCTCAATCGGCTGCTCAAGGATCCGGCGCTTGCCGATACGGCGGC
>NZ_RZSA01001588.1:0-806 GCF_003998075.1 Mesorhizobium sp. M2A.F.Ca.ET.037.01.1.1
GCCACTGGTCGCGCGCGCTGACGACGACGCTGCTGACGCCTGCTATGTTCGCCACCGTCGCGATCGTCATTCTGGCCTTCTGGCGCATGACTTATGTGCTCGTGTTCGGAAACCCGCATGGGGTCACCTTCACCAACATCGCGATTGCGGGAACCTCGCTTCTGCTTTCAGTCCTCGGTCTGCTGGCCATTCTCGCCCTGTTCGTCGGGTTTTGCTTCCTGGCGTTGCGGCGGCTCGAGGACAAGGACCAGCCGGCGAGCACGCCGGTCGAGATCGGAGCGCTCGAAAAGATCCTCGCCCATGAGGACCACACCGCGCAGAACAATCTGACGGCGATCTCGACGATGAAGGTGGGCATCTTGCGGCGGCTGGCGCTGCGGCTCTCCTTCTACCTGATCTCGATATCGGCGCAGAAGGTGTTCAGGCCAGGCTTCCTCGCCACCATCAACACCATTCATTTCGCCCGCTGGGTGCTGTTGCCCGGCACCAACAGGCTGATGTTCTTCTCCAATTACGGAGGCAGTTGGGAAAGCTATCTCGAGGACTTCATCGCCAAGGCCTCGGCCGGCTTGACCGGTGTGTGGAGCAACACCGACGGCTATCCGCGCACGCGCTGGCTGTTCCTGGACGGCGCGCGCGACGGCGATCGCTTCAAGCGCTGGGCGCGGCGCCAGCAGGTGCCGACGCTGTTCTGGTACACCGCCTATCCGCGCCTCAACACCACGCGTATCCGCATCAACTCCAGGATCAGGCGCGGCATCGCCTCGGCTACCGGCAACGAGGCGCGCGACTGGCTGAGCCTTTTC
>NZ_RZSA01001589.1:0-806 GCF_003998075.1 Mesorhizobium sp. M2A.F.Ca.ET.037.01.1.1
GGCCTACGGCTTCGATCTGTCACCGATCGTCGCGCGCGCCGAGGAGTTTGCCGAACTGGCTGAGACGGTTCAGGCCGAAAAGCGCGCATACAAGGCTGCCAGGGAGCGCCTGACGCTGTTGCGCCGGGACATCGTGAAGATGATCGACGCCGGCATCGAGGAGGGCGTTCCAGGCAATTGGGGCAAAATGACTCGGACCTACCAAGGCATCATCGAACGACTTCCCAGGACCGCCCCCCGACAACTCCTCGATGACATTTGCGAGGACCTTGATCTGCTCTGGATCGAAATCCGCGACGCACTGGAATCCTTCACGAAAACACAGAATCCGGACGCCAATGAGTCCCATTCCGGTCGCCACATACAGAATTCAAACCCAGACTGCATATCTGAATCTGAAAATGGCTTAGGAGATAAAGAAGAAGCGGGCGGCAGCGCCACGGAAACCGACAACCTGCACAGCTTGCCCAAGCGGGAGCTGCCCTTGGGGATCGTGCTGGACGCCTGCGGAAGCTGGCGAGAGCTGGCGAAGGACGCCGAAATCCGCAACTGGCGGGATTTTCTGGCGGCGGCGGAGGTCGCACGGCCGATGCTGGGGGTCAGTCCGAGCGCCTGGCGTGAGGCTTGCGAGTTTCTGGGCGAACGGCAGGCGGCGATCACCCTGGCGGCGATCTATCAGCGCGCCGGCGAGATCAACAACGCCGGCGGCTATCTGCGCAGCCTGACGGATCGGGCGCGCGAGGGAAAATTCTCGGCCTGGCCGATGGTCATGGCGCTGTTGCGCGCCAAACTGGACGCCGAAAAGA
>NZ_RZSA01000158.1:0-9090 GCF_003998075.1 Mesorhizobium sp. M2A.F.Ca.ET.037.01.1.1
GGCAGGATCAGCGGCAGATGCACCAGCCCGTTGAGCAGGGTCTTGCCCCAGAAACGCCCTCGCGCCAGCAGCAGCGCAAGCAGGATGCCGGGCGGCAGGCTGGCGATCATCGCCACCGTCGCCACCTTGATCGACAGCCGGACCGCATTCCATTCGTCGGGAGTGAGGTCCAGCAGCCAGTTCATGTCAGCGTTTGCGCGATCTCTCTTAGTTGCTCGGCGCGAGCACCGTGAAACCCTGCTCCTTGAAGAGTTCGGCGGCCTTGGCCGATTCGACGCATTTCAGGAAGGCAGCCGTATCCTTGTCCTTCGAATCCGCGATCTGGGCAATCGGGTAGATGATCGGCGGATGCGAATCTTCCGGGAAGGTGCCTACGACCTTGACGCCCTTCTCCGCATGCGCGTCGGTGGCGTAGACGATGCCCAGCGCCGCCTCGCCCGTCGACACCAGCTTTAAGGCTGCACGCACATTCTCGGCCTGCGCGACCTTGCCCTTGACGGACGACCAGACGCCCAGCGATTCCAGCGCCGCCTTGCCGTATTTGCCGGCCGGCACGGCCTTGAAATCGCCCATGGCAAGCTTGCCGTCGCCGATCAGCTTGGCGACGTCGAAGCCCTTCTCGACTTTAGTCTCGACCGTGGAATCCTTCGGCGCCACGAGCACGATCTGGTTGCCAAGCAGCTTCACCTCGGTGTCCGGCTTGGTCAGCTTCTTGTCCGAGAGATATTTCATCCAGTCGAGGTCGGCCGACACGAAGACGTCAGCCGGCGCGCCGCCTTCGATCTGCTTGGCCAGGGCGGAGCTTGCCGCGTAGGAAATGGTGGCGGCCTCGCCGACTTCCGGCTCGCAGGCCTTGCTGACCGCATCGAGCGCGTCCTTGAGGCTTGCCGCGGCAAACACGACGACCTTGTCGTCGGCACGTGCCGCCGTCACCGCCGCCATCAGCATTGCCGTGAAACCTCCAATAGCGATCGCCTTCAACCCGAAACCCGTGCCCGTCATGAAGTCTCTCCCTGGTTTCAAAATCCGTACGGCTCGAAGCCTCAGACCGATATATCCGGATGAACATAACAAGGAAAGGCTTTTCGCCTGTCGTGGCATTGTGGGCCGGCATGGTCCCGGTCTACGATAAATCGGAAACAGCGCTGCTCAAGGAGAGACGCATGAAGATCAGCGCCCGCAATATCCTGAAGGGTAAGGTCACCGAGATCGTCAAGGAGCGACCACCTCGCATGTCAGGATCGACATCGGCGGCGGCGTAATCGTCACCGCATCGATCACCAATGAGGCGGCCGCCGACCTTGCGCTCGAGAAGGGCAAGCAGGCCTATGCGGTGATCAAGGCCTCGGATGTCATGGTCGGCATCGACTGAGCGAGTTAAACCGCGATCGGCGCCTTGATATTCGCGTCCGCGAAATAATTCTCGAGGCGGAAATCCTCGAAACGGAAGGCGAACAGGTCCTTCACCTCCGGATTGATCCACATCGTCGGCAGAGCCTTCGGCGTGCGCCGCATCTGCTCGCGCGCCTGCTCGAAATGGTTCGAATAAAGATGCGCGTCGCCCAGCGTGTGGACGAAGTCGCCCGGCTTCAGCCCGGTCACCTGCGCCACCATCATGGTGAGCAGGGCATAGGAAGCGATGTTGAACGGCACGCCGAGGAAGATGTCGGCCGAGCGCTGGTAAAGCTGGCAGGAGAGCCTGCCTTCCGAAACATAGAACTGGAACAGGCAGTGGCAGGGCGGCAGCGCCATCGCCTCGACTTCGGCCGGATTCCAGGCCGAGACGATCAGCCGGCGCGAGTTGGGATTCCGGCGTATCTCCTTCAAAAGGCCCGCGATCTGGTCGATCTCCCCGCCATGTCCGTCCGGCCATGAGCGCCACTGCTTGCCATAGACCGGGCCGAGATCGCCATTCTCGTCGGCCCATTCGTCCCAGATTGTGACACCGTTGTCGTTGAGATATTTGATGTTGGTGTCGCCGGCCAGGAACCACAGAAGCTCGTGGATGATCGACTTCAGATGCAGCTTCTTGGTGGTCGTGACGGGAAAGCCGCGCGAAAGGTCGAAGCGCATCTGGTAGCCGAACACCGAGCGCGTACCGGTTCCGGTACGGTCGCCACGGTCGCTGCCGTTCTCCAGCACATGCTTCAACAGGTCGAGATATTGGCGCATCGGCTCCGCCTCGATTCGGGTTACAGCCAATCATACCCGACCGACAGCCGGTCGAACACCGCAAAGCGGCTGCGGATGCGGGTCGCACCCAAAAGCCCACGGTGCCGGCACGGTTTCGTGCCGGCTGCCGTGTGGCCAGGACTCAGAGAGAGCCGAGTTTGCCGAGATCCTTGGCAACCAGGTAGTAGAAGGTCACGCGGCTCTTGGTGTTGTCCGCCTGCATGGCCTTGCAGGTCTTCTCGATCGAGGCATTCGCCTTTGCGGCATCGGCGATGCCGAGCTTCTTGCCGATCCAATTCTCGCGAACACGATCGAGTTCCTTCGGGTCGGTGCAGGACACCAGCGAGGAATCGCGGTTCCTGAGCGCAATACCCAAATGCTTAACGATCTTATCGACCGCGTCGGCGCTGGCGCCGGCATCGTATTTCTTCACATCCGCAAGATAGTCGGCCATCGAACTTCCCCTCGTCGGCGCCACGAATCCGGTCGATGAGGGTTGTGGCGCGTCGCGCAACCTTTGCGCTAGGTCAGAGACTCCTCACCGGGAGCGAGATTTGATTGAGTGGGCGCGCAAGTCAACCCTTGGCTGCACAGTTTGGCATAACCGGATAGGCGCCGGTTTGGCCTTTATTTTTTCCTCATCGGTCCCTATATTCGCTTCGTCGGCCTGACCGACTATGGCGATAAACAGGCGATGAAATAAGCCGTTCGGACCCGGGGGCGGTACCCGGCGCCTCCACCAAAAACCGCTCTGGCTGACGGAGCGGCTTTTGCTGGGGGCGAAATAGGATCGACGAAGGTGTAAAGATCGTACTTTTGCCCGGCATTGTACCACCGTCATCGGGCTAAACTTATAGTTGCCAACGACAACTATGCGGAAGCTCGTCTCGCTGCTTAATGCGGCGCGAACGCTTCAAATCAAGCCCTAGCGGTTCGCACTTCTAGGCGGGGTTCGGAGGTACCTGGCAACAGAAACCTCCACCTTCCCCCTTTTTGCTTCTTCCGAATAATCGAACGGCCAAGGCTCGTCCGGCGCTTTGATGCGCGGCACGGCCTTGCCACTCATCCTCCATGGACAGCCGATGCAAAACGATTGCGACCGATTCTTCGTGCTGACCGGCGGTCCGGGTTCCGGCAAGACCACCTTGATCGTAGCGTTGCAGGCCAAGGGTTTCGCGACGGCCCCCGAAGCCGGGCGCGGGATCATCCGCGACCAGATGGCCATCGGCGGCTCTGCCCTTCCCTGGCAGGACCGCGGGCTCTTTGCCGAGCTGATGCTGTCGTGGGAACTGCGCTCCTGGCACGCCGCGCACGGCGAGACCGGTCCGGTCTTCTTCGACCGCGGCGTGGCCGATACGATCGGCTATCTCAGGCTCTGCGGCCTGCCGGTGCCGGATCATGTCGCCAGCGCTGCGGAAAAATTCCGCTACGCGCGCCGCGTCTTCGTGACGCCGCCCTGGCCGGAGATTTTCACCCAGGACGAGGAGCGCAAGCAGACGCTGGGCGAGGCCGAGCGCACATTCCGCTCAGTGACCGGCGTCTATGCGGAGCTCGGTTATGAACTGGTGCCTTTACCTCTTGCCTCGGTTGAAGAACGGGTGCGCTTCGTCATCGATCAAGCGGATTTGCGGCAGATATGAAAAAGGCCGGACGAGCCGGCCTTTTTGGGGCTTTTCGAGGCGCCTTACTCTGCCGGCGCCTCGACCGCTTCACGCGCGCGGCCGAGCGTCAGCTTGGCCAGCGTGAACGAGATCACGGCGCAGAGCGTGATGCCCGCCACCATCGGCAGCGGCGTGCCGTCGAAGAAGATGCCGGCGACGCCCATGGCCAGCGCGCCGATGGCGAAATGCAACGTACCCATCAGCGCCGAGGCCGTGCCGGCGATCTCGCCATGCTCCTCCATCGCCAGCACCGAGCTGGTCGGGATGACGAGGCCGAGGAAGCCGTAGCCGACGAACAACAGCGCCGCCATCACGTCGAGCCGGTCGACGCCCGAAGCCATGATCGCGAACAGCGCCACCATGACAGTGGCATAGCCGGTGACCGCAACCCAGACGACGCGCTTCAACCCGAAGCGGTCTGCCAAGAGACCCGTCAGCTGCGACATGCCGATGAAGGCAACCGCATTGATCGAGAAGAACACGCTGTAGACCGACGGCGACAGGCCGTAATGGTCGATCAGGATGAAGGACGAGCTCGACAGATAGACGAAGAAGCTCGCAATGCCGAAGCCGGCGATCGCCACCAGGCCCAGGAAATTGCGGTCGCCCATCAGGTAGCGGTAGCCGGCGAGCGCCGTGCCGAAGGACGAGCCGGCCCGCTCTTCAACCGCCCGCGTCTCCTTGAGCGAGGTGGCAATCAGGATGGTGGCCAAGGCAGCCGCGCCCGTGACGGTCCAGAACACGGCACGCCAACCAAAACTCTCGATGATCTGGCTGCCGGTCAGCGGCGCCAGGATCGGCGACACCGAGAAGACCAGCATCAGAAGCGACATCAGCTTGGCGGCCTCATTGCCTGTGTGCAGGTCGCGCACGATGGCGCGCGGCACCGCCATGCCGGCGCTGGCGCCGAGGCCCTGCAGGAAGCGGAAGGCGATCAGCCACTCGATATTCGGCGCCATGGCCGAGCCGACGCCGCCGACCATGAACAGCGCGAGGCCGGCATAAAGCGGCGCCTTGCGGCCGACCATGTCGGAGATCGGCCCGACGACGATCTGCCCGAAACCCATCGACAGGAAGAAGATCAGAAGGCTCATCTGCACGGCGGCGGTGCCGGCATGCAGGTCCTGGCCGATCGAAGGCAGCGCGGGGAGATACATATCGATCGCGAACGGGCCGATCGCGGACAACAAGCCGAGCACGACCGCGATGCGGAGGAATTTGGGACTCATGATAAAGGCTCTTTTCGGATCTGGTTGCCGCCGCTCAATACCGGCGTCTGAACCCAGGACGTTCCATCCCGCGGGGAATCCTACAATGAGAGTGAATTCATTCGCCTTATCAGGCGAACATATTCGTCTCTTCAGCGGGATTTCCCTTCGTTGTGTCCACAAATTTAGACAGGCTTGTCCAATTCGTCAATCACCGCTATATGGATTTCCATGAGGCACGGCGTTTCTCCTGACACTTTCCCGCCACGCAGCCATGAGGCCAAGCGCGTGTCGGTGGTGGATGCAGCCGCTTCCGTCTTCTGCCGCGAAGGCTATGCCGGCGCCAATATCGACCTGATCGCGGCCGAGGCCGGCGTATCGCGGCAGACCGTCTACAACCATCATGGCGACAAGGAAAACCTCTTTGTCGCCGTCGTGCGCGATCTGACAGAGCGCTGCAATGCCGGCATCTTCAGCACCATCGCCAGCTTCCCCGACCAGCCCACCGACCTCGAGGCCGACCTGATCGCCTTCGCGGTGCGCATGAACCGCAATTGCATCTGCAACCGCGATGGCCGTTTCCTGCGCAAGCTGATCCAGGCCGAAGGCGAGCGTTATCCGGAACTGTTTGCGGAATGGCGCGAGCAGGGCCCGGGCCGCACATGGTCGGCGCTCGCCGCCCGTTTCGCCCGGCTTGCCTTTGCCGGGCATCTCTCGATCGGCGATCCGGACGTCGCGGCGCGCCAGTTCCTTGCCCTCGTCAACGCCGAGCTTCAGATCACGTTCATGCTAGGCGGCGTGCCAACCGAGGAAGAGGTGCTGCGCTCCGCCACCAACGGCGTGCAGACCTTCCTCAGCGCCTTCGTCAGAAAGAAGTCGCCAGCCGGCAAACAGGCCACACTCGTTCACGCCTGAGCGATCAAATCGCTGGCGCCCCTCTTGGCCTCACCGCTTTGCGCCTATATGCGGTTTACGCCGCGCTCAAGCTTGATTACAGCTATGCGGACGATTCAACGGAACCCGACCATCACATGGCCGACGACCACATCCGCTACGACATTCTGGCCCAGGAGGCACTGCGCGGCGTCATGCGCAAGGTCCTGGCCGAGGTCGCGCGCACCGGCCTTCCGGGCAATCATCATTTCTTCATCACCTTCCTGACCGGCGCGCCGGGGGTGCGCATCTCGTCGCGGTTGCGCGAGCGCTATCCGGAGCAGATGACCATCGTCATCCAGTTCCAGTATTGGGACCTCAAGGTGACGGATGCCGGCTTCGAGGTCGGACTTTCCTTCTCCGACGTTCCAGAAAAGCTCGAGATCCCCTTCTCCGCGGTTCGCGGCTTCTACGATCCGTCGGTCAATTTCGAGCTCGAATTCGACGTCAAGACGGAGAGCGTGGAAGACGAGGCCGCCGCTCCGGCGCCTGAACCGATCGCCGTCGTTCCCGAGAAGAAGCCGGAAACCAAGAAGAAGGCCGCCGAGAGCGAAAAGAAGCCGGCGGTCGCCGAGACCGGCGGCAAAGGCGCCGACGTCGTCTCGCTCGACGCCTTCCGCAAGAAGTAGTCCGGCGCCATGGGCGAGGTCATCAATCTCCGCCAGGCCCGCAAGCAGAAAGCGCGCAGCGAGAAAGAACGCCAGGCGAGCGAGAACCGGGCGTTGCACGGCCGCTCGAAGGCGGAGCGCGAGCGCGACCGGCTGACATCGGAGAAGGCCGAGACATTCATGGCCGGCCATCGCCGGGAAAAGCCCGACGACCCCGGCAAGCGCTGAGTCAAAGCAATGGCCGCGGTCGAAAAACGTTCGGTAACGATCCGTGGTCACCGCACCAGCTTTTCCCTGGAGCAACCCTTCTACGACGACCTCGTCGCCATCGCCGCGCAGCGTTCGCTGTCGCTCGCGGCCCTGGTCGCCGAGATCGATGAGACGCGCACCCGCGACGCGAACCTGTCGTCCGCGCTGAGGCTCTATGTGCTGGCCTGGGCGAAACGCGGCGGCGCTGGATCCTGAGGGTTGCTTTTAAACCGGATCGCCGGGGATTGCTTGAGGCCGCCCAACAACGATCGCGATGGGCGTTTCGGCCGATCTCCAACGCTTGCCCCCTGCCAACGTTAAAGCATGTCTCCCGAAAGTGGGACCCGGTTTCGGGATAAAGACATGCGCAAAATCAAAAACCTAAAGCGCATGGAGCGAATCTGAAAGATTGCGACGCGCTTTGCAGAGCCGACCGGTCAAATCCCTGTGCTGGGGACCAGCTCCGCCGCGCGAAAGCTCAACCGCCGTCGAGCGACTTCAGCAGATTGTCGATCGTGAACGGATTGGCCTTCGGCTTGGCCGGCGGCGGACTCGAACCGTCATTGACGCCGGGGAGTGACTGGTCCGCCTTTGGCGCCTGCTGAGCCGCCTTGCGTGCTGCTTCCAGCTTCGCCTGCTCCGCCTTCTTGCGATCGGCCTCGGCCTGCGCCTTGGCCGCCTCGTCCGCAGCCCGCTGCTCGGCCTCGGCCTTCGCCTGTTGATCAGCCTTCGCCTTGGCGTCCGCTTCGGCCTGCGCCTTGGCGTCGGCTTCCGCCTTCGCCTTCGCCTCTTCGTCGGCCTTGGCTTTTGCCTCGGCTTCCGCCTGTGCCTGCGCTTCTGCTTCGGCTTTCGCCCTGGCCTCCGCCTCGGCTTTCTGCCGCGCTTCTTCCTCTTGCCGGCGCAACTCCTCGGCCGCCTTGTCGCGCTCCGTCTGCAGCGCCGCGAAATAGCGCGCCTCGCGTCGCAGCCGCTGCTTCTCGAGCAGCGCCGCTTGCATCGCCTCGACCCGCTGCTGCTCCTTCTCCAGCGCGCGCTGCGTCAGGAATTGCGCCAGCGGACCGCTGTCGAATTGGGGCGCAGCGCCCCCGACCGGGCCGGCCAGGCTGAAATTGACGGCAGGCTCCGAGCCGACCAGCGCCTCGTCGCCGGGACGATAGGTCAATGTCCCCTTTGCGGTGACGGTGCTGGTGTTGAGATCGGCGGTCACATCGGCGGACAAGCTCGCGCCGGGACTGTCGAGGCTGATCGGCGGCGCCCGCAGCGTCCCGTTGGCGACGGTGAAGGCCACGTCCGTGTCGCCGGCGGCGAAGCTGCCCTCCCCGGCGATCTGCGGCGCGAACTCAGCCGTCTTGGCCGTGTCGATGTCGCGCCCGATCGCATCGGCCTTGGCGATGATGGCGGCAAAGCCGTCCGGATTGATGCCGCCCACCTTCAAGCCCTTCAGGGCTGCGGTGCCGGATCCGGACAGAGCGGCGATCATGGCGTCGACCGATTTGCCGCTGGTCGACAGCGCCGCCGAAAGATCACCGCTGCCGCCGATACCGGCGCCCGGCAGGACCGCGGAAAGATCGCCGCCGGCCAGTCGCATCTGGCCGGAGAACAGGCCGGTGCCTTCCGTGTTCTTCAGGTCGAGCAGGCCGGTCAGATCGCCGCCATAGAGCTTCGCCTTGAGATCGGAGACGTGGATGCCTTCGCGATCGAGCTTCAGCGAGAAGGCGGCGTCATGCGCAGTCGCGAAGGGCCCGACGGCCAGCGCCGATGTGTCGAGATCGAGGTCGGCGTTGAACGGCAGGGTCGACTTCTGGCTGAACGGCGTCGTCGGCCATCCGCCCTTGGCGGACGCGAAGGACTGGTCGCCGAACAGCGAGACCGCCAGTGGATCGAGGTCGAGCTCGTCAAGCGCCAGCGCCCCGGCAAGATGCGGCAGCCCATCCTTGGCGTCGATGTTGATGTCGCCGGACACCGCCGCCTTGTTGATTGAGCCGGTGAGGCCGCTCAGCACCAGGAGCCCGTTGCCGAAATCGGCATCGGCCGCCAGCGACGTCGACGTGCCCATTCCCATGCCGGGCAGGCCTACCCCTGTGGTCATCAGCCACGGCTCGATATCGGCGGCTTCAGGATTGACCTTGCCCTTGGCTGTAGGGCCTTGCGCCGTATCGGCGACCGTTCCGTCGAAGCTCGCCCTGAAGTCGTCGGCGGTCAGATTGAAGCTGGTCGCGAGACCGCCGGCGACCGAGCCCTTCGCCGAGACGTCGGTGT
>NZ_RZSA01001590.1:0-804 GCF_003998075.1 Mesorhizobium sp. M2A.F.Ca.ET.037.01.1.1
GAGAAGGGCATGCCGAGCTCGATGACGTCGGAGCCTGAGGCAGGCAGCGCCTTCATGATCGACAGCGAGGTCTCGTAGTCGGGGTCGCCGCCCATGATGTAGGTGACCAGAGCCGGATGGCCTTCGGCTTTGAGCTTCGCCATGCGGCGGTCGATGCGGGTGGTCATTGTCAGATCTCCATGGCCAGCATCTTGGCCACCGTATGCACGTCCTTGTCGCCGCGGCCGGACAGATTGACGATGACGAGCTGGTCCTTGTCCATCTTCGGCACGATCTTCATCGCATGGGCGATGGCATGCGCCGATTCCAGCGCCGGGATGATGCCCTCGACCCGGGTGGTGAGCTGGAAGGCCTCCAGCGCCTCGTCGTCGAGGATCGGCTCATATTGGACACGGCCGGAATCGCGCAGCCAGGAGTGCTCGGGGCCGACGCCGGGATAATCGAGACCGGCCGAGATCGAATGGCCGTCGAGGATCTGGCCGTCGGAATTCTGCAGCAGATAGGTGCGGTTGCCATGCAGCACGCCGGGCCTGCCGGCATTCATCGACGCGCAATGCTCGACGCCGTCGAGGCCGCGCCCTCCCGCTTCGATGCCGATGATGCGCACTTCCTTGTCGTCAAGGAAGGGGTGGAACAGGCCGATGGCGTTGGAGCCGCCGCCGACGGCGGCGATGATGACATCCGGCAGCCGGCCTTCCTGTTCCAGAATCTGGGCGCGGGCCTCGGAGCCGATCACCGACTGGAAGTCGCGTACCATCTCCGGATAGGGATGCGGGCCGGCGGCTGTGCCGATCAGGTAATAGG
>NZ_RZSA01001591.1:0-804 GCF_003998075.1 Mesorhizobium sp. M2A.F.Ca.ET.037.01.1.1
GGTCGGCGGCGACGAGGCGCTGAAGCCGCGCCTTGTCCTGCTTGCCGACGAGCAGTTGACCGGCCCTGCGCGCGACAAGGTTGCGTCCCGCGCCGAGCGTTTCGTCAATTTCCAGATCGAGTCGCTGCTGAAGCCGCTGGTCGATTTGAAGAATGCCGACCAGCTCACCGGCATCGCGCGCGGCATCGCCTTCCAGCTCGTCGAGCATTTCGGCCTGATCAATCGCCGCGACATCGCCGAAGAGATGAAGTCGCTCGATCAGGAAGGCCGCGCGGCGCTCCGCCGGCTCGGCGTGCGCTTCGGCGCTTATCATGTCTTCGTGCCGGCGCTGATCAAGCCGGCTCCGGCCGGTCTGGTGACCTTGCTCTGGGCGCTGAAGAACGACGGCAAGGACAAGCCGGGCTTCGGCGACGTGGTGCATGCGCTGGCCTCCGGCCGCACCTCGGTCGTCATCGACCCGGCCTTCGACAAGACTTTCTACAAGCTCGCCGGCTATCGCAATCTCGGCCGCCGCGCCGTGCGCGTCGATATCCTCGAGCGGCTTGCCGACCTCATCCGCCCGGCGACCAACTGGAAGCCCGGTCTCGGCCAGCGTCCTGACGGCGCTTATGACGGCCACGCCTTCATGGTGACGCCGCCGATGATGTCGATCCTCGGCGCCACGGCCGACGATATGGAAGAGATCCTGAAGGGTCTCGGCTATCGCTCTGAGGCCAAGCCTGCCGCCGAAGTGAAGGCGAAGCTCGACGCCCAGGACAATGCCGCCCGTGAGGCAGCGGCGGCGAAGCTGGCGGCGGAAGAAGC
>NZ_RZSA01001592.1:0-803 GCF_003998075.1 Mesorhizobium sp. M2A.F.Ca.ET.037.01.1.1
ATGCTGGACCGTACTGGCGGCTCGTGTGTGCGCCGGTGGACGACCCGTCACCGTCGTCCTGGGAGGAAGTCATTCCGCATCGAGCCGGGGTGACCCTCGAGGAGGTTCACGTCCTCGACCAACAGTTGGTTGTCCTGGAGCGAGAAGGCCTCCGTCCTCGCTTGGTCTCACGTGACGGGAGCGGGCGGGTTGGGGCAATGATTATTCCTGATGAGCCGAGTTGCACTCTAAAGGTCGGCTTGTCAGTAGGTGGTAGCTATTCGGTTGCACGACATCCGTTCCGGAGCTCGAAGTTGACCTACTCGGTTAGCTCATTTGTGACGCCCGATACCCTCTACGAGCATGATCTCGTCGACGACCGATCGGCAGTCTTGTACCAGGCCCGAATTCCGGGATATGACGCGGCTCAATATGTGGCGACGGTGGTCATGGCGGAGGCGGAAGACGGGGTCGAGATACCAATTTCGCTTGTCGCGCGGTGCGACCGGGCGAATCCTGGGCCGGTTGTACTGCGAGTCTACGGCTGTTACGGATCCTCGAGATGGCCGTCGTTCAAGGCTTGGCCCTCATTCATGACCAAGCGTTTAAGCCTGCTCGACCGCGGGGTTGCTTTCGGTTGGGTGCACGTGCGAGGTGGTGGTGAGCTCGGACGTCCATGGCACCAGGCGGCTACCCGCGATCGGAAACGTATTACTCACACAGATCTGATCGCCGCTGCCGAGGGGCTCGTTGAGCGGGGGTTCGCCACCCGCGACGGCATCGTCATTGAGGGAGCGAGCGCTGGCGGCGGTGTGGTGCTGGCC
>NZ_RZSA01001593.1:0-800 GCF_003998075.1 Mesorhizobium sp. M2A.F.Ca.ET.037.01.1.1
GACGACGAGCGCGCGGGTGCCCTCGGCGAGCTTGCCGTTGGACATGATGTAGACGCCCTCGTCACCAACCACCCAAACGCCGGGCTTCTCGCCCTCGCCGGGGCGCGTGCCGTAATAGGGATTGCGGAAGCCGCCATTGGCGGCTGCATTGGCGATGCCGCGATCGATGACCTTGCGGACCGCAAGGATGGGAAAGGTGAACATCGCCCGCACCTCACGCCGCCGTCTTGAGCGGCAGGTGTCTGAGATGCACCGGCAGCTTGGCCGCGATCTCCTCGTCGCTCAGGTGATCGAGCAGCTTGAGCTCGGTCCGGCCCCCGCCATAGACGAGCACGGTCCGCTTGCCGCGATGCTCGGGTAGCCAGCGCTCGCCGGCATAGCCGCGATAGTCGTCATGAGTGGCGCTCCAGATATGCTCGAGGCGCTCTGCATGCGTCATCGCCTTCACCGGCGAAGACTCGCGCTCGACGATGGCGTCGCGCATGCGCTCGGGCGAGCCCCTGTCGAAGAGGTCGCAATAGCCGTGGAAGTATCGGATACGCCCATCAATGGTCAGCGCGAAGAAGATGCTGGTGACGCTGTCGGTGAGGAACTCGCGCATGGCGAACATGCCTGCGCGCATCCAGAGCGGCGGCAGGATGTCGAGCATGTAATCGTGTTCGGCATGCGCCGTTTCGAACCATTCTCCCGCATAGAGCGGGCCGGCGTCATCCTCGAAGCGATTGGGTCGTTGCGCATGACGGTCGAACAGGCGGAACATCTGACGCCGGTCGGCGACGCCCTGGTAGATCTTGCGGATC
>NZ_RZSA01001594.1:0-797 GCF_003998075.1 Mesorhizobium sp. M2A.F.Ca.ET.037.01.1.1
ACGCTGCCGCCTGGCCTGGAATAGCGCAGAGCATTGTCGACCAGGTTGACGATCATCTCGCGCAGCATCGTGCCGTCGCCGATCACCGGCACCGGTCCGTTCTCATCGAGGCCGAGGTCGATATCGCGCTTGATCGCCGCCGGCGCCTGCGCTTCCAGCACCTGGCGGGCGGCTTCGGTGAGGTCGATACGGTCGGCGCGCGGCCGCCGGCTGCCGGGTTCCGCTCTCGACAGCGTAAGCAGCTGTTCGGCCAACCGCGCCAATTTGCCGGAACTCGTCTGCAGCGCCACCAGCGCCTCCTGGCGCCGGTCGGCCTTGGTCTCCCGCAACGCATAGCTTGCCTGTGTCGACAAGAGCGCCAGCGGCGTGCGCAGCTGGTGCGCGGCATTGGCGATGAAGCGCCGCTGCGCCGCCATCTGCGCCCGCACGCGCTGCATATAGGCGTTGAGCGCTTCGATCAGCGGCCGGATCTCGCTCTGCGCGCCCGGAACCTCGACCGGCTCGAGATCGCTGCGGCTGCGCGAACGCACGGCGTCGCGCAGCCGGATCAGCGGCGCCAGCCCGCGGCGCAGGCCGAGCAGCACGAACACGCCGGCAATAGCCACCAAGGCAAGCTGCTGGGCGAAGGCGCTGAGCCACAGCCGCTTCACCATCGCGTCATGGCCGGCGAGCGTGACGCCGACCGTGACCTTGATGGGCGAATCCGCGCCGGCGCCGATCACCGCATGGCTGAGCGTTGCCAGGCGCAGCGGATGATCGCGATAGGAGGCTTCGATGCTGTCCTGCTCCGACGCCAC
>NZ_RZSA01001595.1:0-795 GCF_003998075.1 Mesorhizobium sp. M2A.F.Ca.ET.037.01.1.1
GAATGCCCTTGACGGTCTGTCAGGCGGCGTTGCCGCTGCGGGGATTGCGCAACGGCTCGAAAATAACCTCAGCGGCAGCCGCGTCGAAGGCGAGCGCGTCGCGCATCGGCAGTGCGGGCGAAAACAGATAGCCTTGCGCGATCATGCAGCCCAGCGAGCGCAGGATCATGCGGTCGGCATCGGTCTCGACGCCCTCGGCCATCACCTCGATCCCCAGCGTGCGGCCAAGGCCGATCACCGCCTCGACCACGGCCTGGTCCTCCACGGATTTCGCCAGGTCGCGCACGAAATCCTTGTCGATCTTGATCTTGCGGATGCGGCTGTCCTTCAGCGACACCAGGGTCGAGAAACCGGTGCCGAAATCGTCGAGAACGATCGATATGCCGGCATCCGCCAGCCGCCCGACCTTTTGGCCGACCCGGTCGCGGTCGACCGGCGCCTCCTCGGTGATCTCGATCTCGAGCATCGCGGCGGGCACATTCCTCGCCTTCAGCCCCTCGAGGATCATGTCATCGACATTGCCGGCCTCGAGCTCGCGCGGTGAAAGATTCATCGCCACCCGCACATCCGGGCGGCCCTGCCGCACCAGCTCTGCGATCATGGCGCAGCAATTGAGGAACACCGTTTCGGTCAGCAGCGAAAGCAGGCCGGTCTCGCGCGCGGCGGTGACGATCTCGGGCGGCGAGATGGCGCCATGGACCTCGTGCTGCCAGCGCAGCAGCGCCTCGAAGCCGACGACCGCGCTGGTGTCGAGCCGCACCAGCGGCTGGAACCAGCAGCAGAGCGCGCCCGACT
>NZ_RZSA01001596.1:0-795 GCF_003998075.1 Mesorhizobium sp. M2A.F.Ca.ET.037.01.1.1
GTCCTGGTGTCGCCGCAACGGTTTTGAGCCCTTGCCCCCAGAGGTACAAACAATCGGCCTCTATATCAGCGCCTGTGCCTCAGGCACCGCCGCCGGCGAGCCGAAACGTGGCATTCCCGCCCTTTCGGTCGCAACGATCGAGCGGCGCCTCTCCGGCCTGGCCTGGAATTTTACCCAGCGCGGATTTTCTCTCGACCGTGCCGATCGCCATATTGCCACCGTGCTCGCCGGTATCCGCAGAAAACACGCAAAGCCGCCACGGCAGAAGGAGGCCGTCCTCGGCGATGACATCAAGGCAATGATCGCGACGCTCGGGCACGATCTGCGCGGGCTGCGCGACCGCGCTATTTTGCTCCTGGGCTTTGCCGGCGGGTTGCGGCGCTCGGAAATCGTCGGCCTCGACGTCGTGCGCGACGACAAGAGCGACGGCGCCGGCTGGATCGAGATTTTTGCCGACAAGGGCGTGCTGGTGACGCTGCGCGGCAAGACCGGTTGGCGTGAGGTCGAGGTCGGCCGCGGCTCCAGCGATTTGTCTTGCCCGGTTGTCGCGCTGGAAACCTGGATCAGGCTCGGAAGGATCGCGCGCGGTCCGCTGTTCCGGCGCATCTTCAAAGACAACAAGACCGTCGACGTCGAACGACTTTCCGACAAGCATGTCGCCCGCCTGGTCAAGCAGACGGCGCTCGGCGCCGGCGTCCGCTCCGATCTTCCGGAAGCGGAGCGTGCGCTGCTGTTCTCAGGGCACTCGCTGCGCGCCGGGCTTGCCTCCTCCGCGGACATCGAGGAACGCTACGT
>NZ_RZSA01001597.1:0-794 GCF_003998075.1 Mesorhizobium sp. M2A.F.Ca.ET.037.01.1.1
GTCTGTCCCCGGCAGCAGTTGCAGCCGCGGGCCAGTGGCGTCGGGCCAAGCTGCCTCATAGTCTCCTTAATGGCCGAGTAATTGGCCACCGACCGGACGCAACGGCAGACGACGAAGCCGATCGCGCTTATCCAAAAATGCATTGGGCTTCCCTGCCTATTGGATTATTTCATTGATGAAATGAACCATATCGTGAGGCGGCGCAAGATAAAACTTGTACCTTAGCCTAAGACCCCTACGATACACGACATCGAGCACAGGGGCGAGTAACGCGTTCCAAGCTGCGATTTCAGGTCGAAGTGCCGGTTCAGTGCAGAATGCGAATTGGCTAGACGTGCACTCGTAGCATGAAGAATGCCTGCTGAAGACGCGTATCGCAGGTGGGCGTGGAGCCAGGCCCGAAGAGAATGCGCAAGTTCGTCGCTGGCAAACTCCACGGCGTCCACGTCGCCGGCCGTCGCGCATCCTACTCCGGCGCAGAGTCCTGCCGGAATGCCCGGGCAAATCGGTAGTCCAGGCGTGGAACAAGGTCCGTGGGCGTCAGCTCTTGCGTTCTGCTCGCTGCAATCCGCGATCCACGATTTCCATGTCGGCGGCAGGTTAGATACGTGCCACTTCGGCAGCGATTTTCGCCCAGCAGGATCTCTGCACTGTCACCTTTGCTCGCGCTCGCGCGGCACATTGCTTGCCTCGTAGTAGGTGCCGGCTTCCTCGACTTGGACAAGCCTCAGGCCATCAGCCTGCCAGCGCCGCCTGATCTCGGTCGCTTCTCCAGCCATTGCCTCACCGACTGC
>NZ_RZSA01001598.1:0-790 GCF_003998075.1 Mesorhizobium sp. M2A.F.Ca.ET.037.01.1.1
ATATAGTTGGTCAGGCAGTTGAGCAGCGTCGTCTTGCCGGAGCCGGTGCCGCCCGAGATGACGACATTGCAGCGGACACGGCCTATGATCTTGAGGATTTCCGCGCCTTGCGGCGAGATGGCGCCAAACTTGACCAGCTGGTCCAGCGTCAGCTTGTCCTTCTTGAACTTGCGGATGGTGAGCGCGGTGCCGTCGATGGAGAGCGGCGGCGCGATGACGTTGACGCGCGAGCCGTCGGGCAGGCGCGCGTCGCAGATTGGGCTCGATTCATCGACACGACGGCCGACCTGGCTGACGATACGCTGGCAGATGTTGAGCAGCTGCTGGTTGTCGCGGAAGCGGACGCCGGTCTGTTCGACCCTGCCGTTGACTTCGATGTAGACGTTCTTGGAGCCGTTGACCATGATGTCGGCTATGTCGTCGCGGGCGAGCAGCGGCTCCAGCGGTCCATAGCCCAGAACGTCGTTGCAGATATCTTCAAGCAGCTCCTCCTGCTCGGAGATCGACATCGCGAAGTTCTTGATCGCGATAATATCGTTGACGATGTCGCGGATTTCCTCGCGCGCGCTTTCGGGATCGAGCTTGGCGAGCTGCGACAGATCGATCGTGTCGATGAGCGCGGAGAACACCTGGCTCTTGGTGTCGTAGTAAGTCTCTGAGCGCTCGCGCTGGATCCTTCTTGGCGGCTCGGGCGCCATCGGCGGCGCCTCCACGGGACGGCGAGCCGGCGGCGCAGCCGGCGCGGTGGACGCCGGCACGGCCGGCCGCTCGGCCGTCATCGTTCCCGTCG
>NZ_RZSA01001599.1:0-790 GCF_003998075.1 Mesorhizobium sp. M2A.F.Ca.ET.037.01.1.1
GCCGAAGCCTATCCGCAGGTGGAGATATCGCTGGTCTGCGCCTCGTCGCCGGAACTCGCGGCGGCCCTGGCTGCGGGCACGATCGACCTTGCCGTCATCGAGGAGCGTGTCGGCCCCAGCGCCGGCGAATGCCTGCTCGTCGACCGGCTGGTCTGGGTCGGCGCCAGAGGCGGCTCGGCGCGCCTGAAGCGGCCGCTGCCGGTTTCCATCGTCGCCGACACCTGCGCCTTCCGGCCGGCGGTGCTGGCGGCGCTTGCCGAGCACGGGCTCGACTGGCGCACCGTGTTCGAGAACGGCAACATCGATGCGACGACCGCGACGGTGCGCTCCGACCTCGCCGTGACCACTTGGCTTGCCTCGACGGTGCCGGCCGATCTCGACATCCTGTCCGATGCCGGCCTTCCGGCGCTGCCGAATTTCTCCGTCAACCTGCATCTGCCGAAACATGCCACCCAGCCGGCCGCGCAGGCTTTCGCCAGCCATATCCGCGAGGGTCTTTCGCGCTATCGCCAGGCGGCGTGACGCGAGCGCCGTTCAGTTGTTCGACGCAGCCAGGGCGACCGCCAATTGGGCGTCGAATGCGCGCTTGAAGGCCGGCCGCGCCTCGCCGCGGGCGACATAGGCGGCAAGGTTCGGGAATTCGTTCAGCAGTCCCGATCTCTGCAGCCGGCGCAGCACGGCCACCATGACAAGGTCGCCGGCGCTGAAGGCGCCGTCGAGCCAGTCGCAATCGCCGAGATGGCGGGAGAGTTCGCCCAGCCGCTTGCGGATCCGGTCGTCGACCAGTGGC
>NZ_RZSA01000159.1:0-9059 GCF_003998075.1 Mesorhizobium sp. M2A.F.Ca.ET.037.01.1.1
ATCCTGCCGCTGCGCGGCAAGATCCTCAATGTCGAGCGCGCCCGCTTCGACCGCATGCTCTCCTCCGACATGATCGGCACGCTGATCACCGCGCTCGGCACCTCGATCGGCAAGGACGAGTTCAATGCCGACAAGCTGCGCTATCACAAGATCATCCTGATGACGGACGCCGACGTCGACGGCGCCCACATCCGCACGCTGCTGCTCACCTTCTTCTTCCGGCAGATGCCGGAGCTGATCGAGCGCGGCCATCTCTACATCGCCCAGCCGCCGCTCTACAAAGTGACGCGGGGCAAGAGCTCGCAATATCTCAAGGACGAGAGCGCCTATGAGGAATATCTGATCGGCTCCGGGCTGGATGAGGCCTCGCTGGTGCTCGCCTCCGGCGAGGTGCGGACCGGGCAGGACCTGCGCAGCTCCGTAGACGACGCGCTGGCGGTGCGGCAGCTGATCAACGGCCTGCACACGCGCTACAACCGCAGCGTCGTCGAGCAGGCGGCGATCGCCGGCGCGCTCAATGCCGACGTGCTTGCCGATCTCGGCCGCGCCAACGCGATGGCCGAGCGCGTGGCGCAGCGGCTGGACATGATCGCGGAGGAGACCGAGCGCGGCTGGACCGGCCGGCTGTCGACCTCCAATGACGGCTCGGGCGGCTATGTCTTCGAACGCACGGTGCGCGGCGTGAAGGATGTGGTGCAGCTCGATGCCGGGC
The DNA here is from genome assembly GCF_003998075.1 of Mesorhizobium sp. M2A.F.Ca.ET.037.01.1.1. Taxonomy (NCBI): domain Bacteria; kingdom Pseudomonadati; phylum Pseudomonadota; class Alphaproteobacteria; order Hyphomicrobiales; family Phyllobacteriaceae; genus Mesorhizobium; species Mesorhizobium sp. M2A.F.Ca.ET.037.01.1.1. The sequence goes on from NZ_RZSA01000159.1 coordinate 713, forward strand.
TAATCGCTTCGGCCGACGCGCGCCAGCTCGACCGCTACGCGCCGCGGCTTTCGGAAGTCTATGGCGAGCAGCCGACGCTGCGCCGCAAGGAGACCTCGGAGCTTGTTTCGGGACCGCTGGCGCTGCTCAACGCGGTGTTCGCTTCCGGCCGCAAGGGCCTCACCATGCAACGCTACAAGGGCCTTGGCGAGATGAATGCCGAGCAGCTCTGGGAAACCACGCTGGACCCGAATGTGCGCTCGCTGCTGCAGGTCAAGGTCAATGACGCGACAGACGCGGATTCATTGTTCTCGCGGCTGATGGGCGACGAGGTGGAGCCGCGCCGCGAGTTCATCCAGGACAACGCGCTGTCGGTGGCCAATCTGGATATCTGAGCGCACCTACACACTCAAAAAGAGAGGCCCGGCATTTGCCGGGCCTCTCTTTTGAAGCCTGCAATCAAGCTCAGTGGTCCATGGCCTTGACGATCTCTTCCGTCATCTTCTTGGCGTCGCCGAGCAGCATCATGGTGCCGTCCTTGTAGAACAGCGTGTTGTCGATGCCGGCATAGCCGGAGCCGAGCGAGCGCTTGACGAAGAGGCAGGTGCGGGCCTTGTCGACGTCGAGGATCGGCATGCCGTAGATCGGCGAGGACTTGTCATCACGCGCGGACGGGTTGGTGACGTCGTTGGCGCCGATGACATAGGCAACGTCGGCCTGCGCGAACTCGGAGTTGATGTCCTCGAGCTCGAATACCTCATCATAGGGCACGTTGGCTTCGGCCAGAAGCACGTTCATGTGGCCGGGCATGCGGCCGGCGACCGGATGGATGGCGTATTTCACCTCGACGCCGTTGGCCTTGAGCTTGTCCGCCATTTCGCGCAACGCATGCTGCGCCTGGGCGACGGCCATGCCGTAGCCGGGCACGATGATGACCTTCTGCGCGTTCATCATCAGGTAAGCGGCGTCGTCGGCCGAGCCCTGCTTGACGGTACGCTCGATGCCATCATCGGCAGCGGCCGCCGTCTCGCCGCCGAAGCCGCCGAGGATGACCGAGATGAAGCTCCGGTTCATGCCCTTGCACATGATGTAGGACAGGATCGCGCCGGACGAGCCGACCAGCGCGCCGGTGATGATCAGCGCAAGGTTGCCGAGGGTGAAGCCAAGCGCCGCCGCCGCCCAACCGGAATAGGAGTTCAGCATCGACACAACGACCGGCATGTCGGCGCCGCCGATCGGGATGATCAACAGCACGCCGAGCACCAGCGAGGCAGCGACGATCAGCCAGAAGACCAGCTTCGATTCGGTGGTGACCAGCAGCACAATCAGCACCACCAGCGCGACACCGAGCGCGATGTTGATGAGGTGACGGCCACCGATCATGATCGGCTTGCCGGACATGCGGCCGTCGAGCTTGAGGAAGGCGATGACCGAGCCGGTGAAGGTGATGGCGCCGATGGCGACGCCCAGGCTCATCTCGACCAGCGCCTGGGCGTGGATGTCGCCCGCAGTGCCGATGCCGAAGCTCTCCGGCGCATAGATGGCGGCCGCGGCCACCATGACGGCGGCGAAGCCGACGAGGGAATGGAAGGCGGCGACCAGCTGCGGCATCGAGGTCATGGCGATGCGGCGCGCGGTGACGGCGCCGATGCCGCCGCCGATGGCGAGGCCGAGCACGATCAGGCCGAAGCGGCCGGCAGAGGGGGTCGCCAGCGCCAGCGTGGTGGCGATGGCAATGCCCATGCCGATCATGCCGTAGAGATTGCCCTGGCGGCTGGTGGTCGGATGCGAGAGCCCGCGCAGCGCCAGGATGAACAGGATGCCGGAGACAAGATAGAGGAAGGAAGCGAGATTGACGGTCACGTCACTTTTCCTTCTTCTTGTACATGGCGAGCATGCGCTGGGTGACCAGGAAGCCGCCGAAGATGTTGACCGAGACCAGCACCAGCGCGACGAAGCCGAAGCCCGCGGCAAGGCCGGAAGCGGCAACGCCGACGGCAAGCAGCGCGCCGACCACGATGACGGAAGAGATGGCGTTGGTGACGGCCATCAGCGGCGTATGCAGCGCCGGCGTCACCGACCACACGACATAATAGCCGACGAAGATCGCCAGCACGAAGATGGCGAAACGGAAGACGAAGGGATCGATGGCGCCGCCCGAGAGCGCGTGCGCGGCGTTGCCCGCGGCCTCGGCGCCGGCAGGCGCGTTGGCAAGATCGTGCACCGCCAGCCGCACGGCGGCGGTCGCCTGGTCGAGTTGGTCGAGGGCTTTCTGCAAGGCGTCCATCACGCGGTCCCCTTAGGCTTGGCTGCGGCCTTCTTCTTTGCCGCCGGCTTCGCGTCGGCGGCTTCGGCAACCGTGGTCGTCGCCGGAATGGCCGCCGGCTCGGTGCGCGGCTCCTCCGCCGCCTTGGCGAAGTTCGGATGCACGACCCGACCGCCGTCCGTCAGCATCGTCGCCTTGACCAGCTCGTCGTCGCGCTTGATGGCAAGCGTCTTCGTCGCCTTGTCGACCATCGTCTCGAGGAAGGCGAAGAGGTTCTTGGCGTAGAGCAGCGAGGCCGAAGCCGCGACACGGCCCGGCACATTGAGGTGACCGACGATCTTGACGCCGTTTTCCGTCGTCACGACCTTGCCCGGCACTGCGCCCTCGACATTACCGCCGCGCTCGACGGCGAGGTCGACGATCACCGAGCCTGGCTTCATCGAGGCCACCATGGCGGCCGACACCAGCTTCGGCGCCGGCCGGCCGGGGATCAGCGCCGTGGTGATGACGATGTCCTGCTTGGCAATGTGCTCGGCCGTCAGCGCGGCCTGCTTGGCCTGATATTCCTTCGACATTTCCTTGGCGTAGCCGCCGGCGGTCTCGGCTGCCTTGAACTCCTCGTCCTCGACCGCCAGGAACTTCGCGCCAAGCGACTGCACCTGCTCCTTCACCGCCGGGCGAACGTCGGTGGCTGTGACCACGGCGCCGAGACGGCGCGCGGTGGCGATCGCCTGCAGGCCGGCGACGCCGACGCCCATGATGAAGGTTTTCGCCGCCGGCACGGTGCCAGCCGCGGTCATCATCATCGGCAGCGCCCGGTCATATTCGGCGGCGGCGTCGATTACCGCCTGATAGCCGGCGAGATTGGCCTGCGAGGACAAGACGTCCATCGACTGCGCGCGGGTGATGCGCGGCATGAATTCCATGGAGAAGGCAGTCACTCCGGCCTTGGCAAGCGCCGCGACCGCGGCATCGTTGCCGTAGGGGTCCATGATGGCGACGACGGCGGCGCCGGATTTGTAGCCCTTCAGCTCGGCATCCGTCGGACGGCGCACTTTCAGCACCACGTCGGCCTTCTTGGCGTCGCCCGCCGTGCCGGTCGCGGCACCCACCGCGACAAAATCCTGGTCGGGGATGCGCGAGCCGAGACCGGCGCCCTTCTCGACGATGACGTCGAAGCCCAGACCCACAAGCCGCTTCACCGTTTCCGGCGAGGCCGCCACGCGCGGCTCGTTGGGATCCAATTCTCTTGGTATGAAAATAGCTCGAGCCACCGGACGTCCCAGATTGGAGATTTCGATATCATGCCGCGCTGTGCGGCTGCCGCCGAGCAGATCGGCGACAGCCGCCTTCTCGCCTTGGGAGGCACCACCGGCTCACCGATGAATGGGGGTCGTTTCGAAGTCGCGGCGGGTGATCGCCACGCTTACTCGGCAGCAACGCCGTATGGAATGTTTCGCCGGCCGTAGCGCCTCACGCGGATGTTGGCCTGCTCGGCATGACCGACAAACCCCTCAAGCATGCAGAGCCGCGAACAGTACTCGCCGATAAGCGTCGCAGCTTCGTCAGTCAGTACCTTCTGATAGGAATGGGTCTTCAGGAACTTGCCGACCCAGAGACCACCCGTATAGCGTCCGGCCTTTTTTGTCGGCAGGGTATGGTTGGTCCCGATTACCTTGTCGCCATTCGCGACGTTCGTCCGCGGTCCTAAGAACAGCGCCCCGTAGCAGCGCATGTTTTCGAGGAACCAGTCGTCCCTATCGGTCATGACCTGAACATGTTCGGACGCAATCTCATCTGCAACGGACAACATCTCTTCATAGCTGTCGCAGATTATGATCTCACCATAGTCGTCCCAGCTCTTACGGGCTGTCTCCTGCGTCGGCAGAATCGTCAACAGCCGTTCGATTTCGGTAAGCGTATCGCGTGCCAGCCGCTCGGAGTTGGTCACCAACACCGCCGGTGAATTGTAGCCATGCTCAGCCTGGCCGAGGAGATCCGTCGCGCAAAGTTCAGCATCGACCGTCTCGTCGGCGATCACCATCGTCTCCGTCGGGCCGGCGAAAAGGTCGATTCCGACACGGCCGAAGAGTTGGCGCTTGGCTTCGGCGACATACGCATTACCGGGACCGACAATCATATGAACCGGCTGCATGGTTTCCGTGCCAATCGCCATAGCGCCGACGGCTTGGATACCACCTAGAACATAGATCTCGTGAGCACCGCCAAGCTTCATGGCAGCAATGACAGCTGGATTTGGCTTACCCTTGAAGGGTGGAGTCGCGGCCACGATACGTGGCACGCCGGCGACGCTCGCCGTGGCAACCGACATGTGTGCTGACGCAACCATCGGGAATTTACCACCCGGCACGTAGCAGCCGACGGACTGAACCGGGATATTGCGGTGGCCCAGGATTACGCCTGGTATTGTCTCGACTTCCACATCTTTCATGGAATCACGCTGCACCTGCGCAAAGTTGCGTACCTGTCGCTGTGCGAACTTGATATCTTCCATGTCCCGCGAGGACACTTGTGACATCAAGAGCTCAATCTCGCGCTCCGACAGACGGAAGGACGTAGGGGCGTAGTTGTCGAATTTGGTCGACAGTTCTCGAACCGCGGTGTCGCCGCGCATTTCGATGTCTTCGAGAATGGCCTCAACGGCGCCGCGCACCTTGGCGTCGTCTTGCTTGCGCTCCGCTTCTGGCCGAGCTGATTTAAGGTAGCGTACCATTTCCGAACCTCTTTCGTTTTCGCCTAGCGCGGAGAGTGCTGCACTTCTTTCTGGCAAAAGCGTCTATAACGGGCGGCGCAGCAAAGTCAAAGAATAATATATTATTTTTGCACTTCCAGCAGTTCGATCCAGTTTCCGCTCGGATCGCGGACAAACACATAGTCGAAGCCCAACGCGGATGATGCAGCATCGCCCTCTACGGTCACGCCTAGCGAGCGAAGTCTTTGGATTTCGGACGCAAGATCCGAGACCTCCAACGCGAAATGCTTCCCGCCGATTTGATGCAGATCCGTCCGAAGCGAAGCCATTTGATCCGACGCCATCACCGGCCGAATGGAGCTGAACAACTCCAGTCGCCCATGCGGTCCGGCAAGCACCGTCAGCGTGAGTTCTCCATCCCAAAGCTGGCACTGGGCGTCCTTCTCGAAGCCGAAACCCGCATAGAAAGCCAGGCTGGCGGCAAGATCGCGTACGCTGATGGCCACATGGTGCACAGTTGCTTCGCCTTATCGCCGAGTGCGCGCGTAGGCGTCCAGGGCAACGGCGGCGACCACGATCGTGCCCTTGATCACCAGTTGGTAGTTGGAATCGACGGCCAGCGAGTCGAGCAGGTTCGTCAGCACCGCGACAATCAGCAATCCGATGGCGCTGCGCCAGACAGCCCCTTCGCCGCCCATTAAGGACGTGCCCCCAATCACCACGACGGCGATCGCGTCTAGCGCCATCGTCGAGCCGATGTCCGCCTGACCGATCGAGAGGCGCGAGGCTATGATCATACCCGCAACGGCAGCGCATCCGCTGCAGATGACGTAGGAGGAAGCCCGGATCAGCACGGTGCGCAAACCGGCGAGCCGTGCTGCTTCATCGTTCCCGCCTATGGCGTAAAGGGAACGCCCATAGGTGGTTCTTGAGAGAACGACCTCACCAATACCGAAGACGAGCACCATGAGCCAAACACTGACCGGAATCCCGAGCACGGCACCACGTCCAAGCCAGGTGAAAGCCTGATCGGTCACGACGAAAGGTGAGGAGTTCGAATAGAGCAGCGCCAGACCAGAAAAGATCGAAGTCGTGCCGAGCGTCGCGACAAACGGATTGACGTTGAGCCGCGTTATCGTCAACCCGTTGATCAGCCCCCCGACCAAACCGACCAATATGACTAATGCCGCCGCCAGCGGCAGGGACCAACCTGCCACCGCGAGACTAGCGAAGATGGTGGCCCCGGCAGCATACATCGACCCTACCGAAAGGTCGAAGCCTCTGGTGATCATAACAAGTGTCATTCCGACCGCGATGATGCCGAGTGGCGCATTCTGGCTAAGAATGTTGCGGATGTTCAACGGATCGAGGAAGCGAGGATAGAGAACCTGCGATACGAGAACGAGAACGGCCAACACAGCCAGCAGGCCGTACTTCATTGCGAGTTCGGCCCATGAGAAACGGGGCCTGCGGATTTCGGTGGCGCCACCCAAGATGGGCTTGGCGCTGGTTGCTGAATTAGTGCTGAGCATGACGGCTTCCTTCTACGCCGAAGGCGCTATTTAGGATGGCATGGACGGAGAGAGGGGAGCGGGCGTGGTCGAGTTCGTCGACGAGCCTGCCCTCTGAAAGGACGACGACGCGGTCGGCGACCGCGACGATCTCCTCAAGCTCCGAGGACACGATAATGACCGCGGTGCCGCGCTCGGCGAAATCGCGCAGCGCGTCCAGTATTTCTGATTTCGCGCCGACATCGATGCCCCGCGTTGGCTCGTCGACCATGAGCACCTTGGGCTGTTCGTAGTCCCATCGGGAAAGCAGCACCTTCTGCTGATTCCCGCCTGACAAATTGCCGACTGGATCGCCTAGCCGGCGCGGATCAAGACCGAAGCGATCGGTCGATTTTCGACTGAGGCTTCTAAGTCTCGCTGCGTCCACGAACCCACTCTTGCGGACGCGGCCGTAGTTGGCCATTGCCACATTATCCATTGAGCTCATTCCAAGGACGAGTCCTTGAGTCTTCCGGTCCTCCGGAACCAAGGCGATACCGTAATCACGTGCAGTCCTCGGATCGGTGGGCCACGCGACTTCGCGTCCGGCAATCACGAACTTGCCGCGTGCGCGGGGCTCCATCCCAGCAATGGCGCGTAAGAACGTTGTTCGACCTGCTCCGACCAGGCCGCCGATGCCAAGGATTTCCCCGGCTGATACACTTAGAGCAAGATCCGTGACCGCTCCTGGAACCGTCAATCCACGAACTTTGAGCACCGGGCTGCCGACACTGGCGAGCGTGCGATTTCGTCGGTGATAGATGTCGCCCATCGCCTCGCCGAGCATTGACGCGACCAAGCCTTGCTTAGTCCATGATGCTCTCGGTTGCGTCTGCACCAAACGGCCATTGCGAAAGACAGAAATTTGTTCGCTGATACCAAGCACTTCATCGAGATTGTGCGATACATAGATCAGGGTGTGGCCTTGATCGCGCAGTTCGCGCATGACGTTGAACAACGCGTCGCGCTCTGGAGGCGCGAGTGCCGTCGTCGGTTCGTCGAACAGGATGATCTTGGAATCAGCCTGCAGCGCACGCATGATCTCGAGCATCTGCTGGTCGGCGACTGACAGCCGGCGCGCCTCCCTCGCGGGATCGATACTGACCCCCAAGCGCGCGCAAAGATCAGAAAAGCGCCTGTGCATGGCACGCTCGTCGAGAAAACCTCCATGTGCCAGAGTCTGGCCGAGAAAAACGTTGGCTGCCGCGCTCAACGCCGGAACAATTGTCAGTTCCTGATAGATCGCGGAAACGCCCTGCGCGCGAGCGGCGCGAGGATTGCCGAGATTTGCCTCCTCGCCAAATAACAGAACGCGACCCGAGCTCGGCTCGATGCGGCCGGCTAGCACTCCTAGAGTGGTGGATTTGCCAGCGCCGTTCTGGCCAACGAAGGCATGGATCGTCCCAGCGGCGATATCCAAACTGACCGGCTGCAACGCCACGACATGGCCAAAGGACTTCGACACATCCAAAAGCGAAATAGCCGGTACGGACATTTGCTTAAACTCCATCGCGTGGTCGGCCGCGCGACATCGCTGCCGCGCGGCGGAACGATTCAGGGAGATTGCGGCTCATACGCGCCGACATTGTCGAGCGTTACGATCCCAACCTGGCCGTTCTTCTGACCCGGTATGGGTGCATGGCCATCGTTCAGGATCACATGTGGCACCGGCTTTCCGGCACGGGCGTCGATAATAGCCTGAACCGCCGTCTCAGCTGCGGTCTGCCGATAAAACCCGGTGGTAGCCTTGATCCAACCCTTCTTCAGGGCATCCACCGACCATGCGGTGCCGCCGGCCTCGTAGACCTTTACCGTGCCAAGCTTGCCGGCCGCTTCAAG
>NZ_RZSA01000015.1:0-19276 GCF_003998075.1 Mesorhizobium sp. M2A.F.Ca.ET.037.01.1.1
GGCACGCCTGTGTCGATGCTGATCGAGAATGTCGACCAGCGCTCCAAGGACTATGGCGAGATCGCCCGCCAATACCGGCCGGGCCATGCCGACTACACCTACGATGTCAAATACGGGTTGCGCGACCATCGCGGCGGCGGCCGCTCTTCGGCGCGCGAGACGGCGGCGCGGGTCGCGGCCGGCGCGCTGGCGCGCAGGGTTGTGCCCGGCATGACGGTGCGCGGCGCGCTGGTCGCGATGGGCGAAAAGTCCATCGATCGAGCCAACTGGAACTGGAATTTCGTCGGCGACGCCGAAAACCCGTTCTTCACCCCGGATCCGGCCTCGGTCCCGGTCTTCACCGCCTATCTCGACGGCATCCGCAAGGCCGGCTCCTCGGTCGGCGCGGTGATCGAGATCGTCGCCGATGGCGTGCCGCCCGGCCTCGGCGCGCCGATATATGCCAAGCTCGACCAGGACATCGCATCCGGCCTGATGTCGATCAACGCCGTCAAAGGCGTCGAGATCGGCAATGGCTTCGAGGCGGCCCGCATCACCGGCGAACAGAACGCCGACGAGATGCGCATGGGCAATGACGGCAAGCCGGTGTTTTTATCCAACAATGCCGGCGGCATATTGGGCGGCATCTCGACCGGACAGCCGATCGTCGCCCGCTTCGCCGTCAAGCCGACCTCGTCGATCCTGACGCCGCGCAAATCGATCGACAAGGACGGCAAGGATGTCGAGGTGATGACCAAGGGCCGCCACGACCCCTGCGTCGGCATCCGCGCCGTGCCGATCGGCGAAGCCATGGTTGCCTGCGCCATCGCCGATCATTATCTGCGGCACAGAGGACAAACGGGGAAGGGAGGGGAGTAAGGCAGTAGGGCAGTAGGGCAGTAGGGCAGTAGGTTAATGCTGCCGCCCGCAGCCCGCCAAACTTTTTCCTTTTCCCTACTCCCTTACTGCCCTACTCCCCTGCGAGCGAAGCGAGCACTTATGCCTTACGACCAGAAGAAGATCGTCGAAGCGATCCGCGCCTTCGAGCGCGGCGAGATCGTTGTCGTCATGGACGATGACGGACGCGAGAACGAGGGCGACCTGATCGTCGCCGCCGTGCACTGCACGCCGGAGAAGATGGCCTTCATCGTGCGCAACACCTCCGGCATCGTCTGCACGCCCATGCTGCGAGAGGACGCAAGGCGCCTGAATCTGGCGCCGATGGTGGCGGACAACGATTCCGCCCACACCACCGCCTTCACCGTCAGCGTCGATTTCAAGCATGGCACGACGACAGGCATCTCCGCCGACGACCGCACGCTGACCGTGCGCAACCTCGCCAACGGCAATGTCGGCCCGTCGGATTTCGTTCGCCCCGGCCACATCTTCCCGCTGATCGCGCGCGAAGGCGGCGTTCTGATGCGTTCCGGCCATACGGAGGCCGCGGTCGACCTCTGCAAGCTCGCCGGACTGCCGCCGGTCGGCGTCATCTCCGAGCTGGTCAATGACGACGGCACGGTCAAGCGCGGCCCGCAAGTTCAGGCTTTCGCCGAGGAGCATGGCCTGAAGCAGGTGTCGGTGGCCGACCTCATCGCCTACCGCCAGCGTAAGGAAACGCTGGTCCAGCGCGTCGCCTGTTCCGACATCGAAACGCCCGGCGGCAAGGCGCAGGCCTTCACCTACACGCTGCCATGGGATTCCATGCACCACCTGGCGGTCGTCTTCGGCGACATCCGCGACGGTGAGGAGGTCCCGGTGCGCCTGCATCCGGAGGATGTCGTGACCGATGTCTTCGGCACCAGCCACCGGCTCGACGGCATCATGAAGGCGATGGGCGAGCGCCGGCGCGGTGTCATCGTCTATCTGCGCGAAGGCTCGGTCGGCGTCGCCCATCAGGAGCGCAAGCGGCCGCTAAGCGGCGACCGCGAAGATCACGAAGAGGCTCGCCGCCGCGAGAACGAGTGGCGCGAGATCGGCCTCGGCGCCCAGATCCTCAAGGATCTCGGCATCTCCTCGATCAACCTGATCGCCTCGCGCGAGCGCCACTATGTCGGCCTCGAGGGCTTTGGCATCCACATCGCCAAGACCGAGATTCTGTAGTTCGTCAGGGTTGACGCCGAAGGTCTATGGCAGCCTGCCAGCGTTGCTGACCGACCGAAGCCTCCCGGACATGGGCGCTTGGCCGAACCCTCCGCAACGCAGGCGATTGGCCGAAACCTATCCGACGTCGTCATCCACGGGCGGAGCAAGGAGCGAAGCGACGCGCGCAGACCCGAGGATCCATTCCGTGACTTTCACGCGTTGCGACAGTGCAGAATTCCGCTCCGTAGCGTCCTACGATCAAGGTCACGGAAAGGATCCTCGGGTCTCCGCTCGGCTGCGCGTCGCTTCGCCCGTGGATGACGACGTCGCGTAGGTCTCGGGCTAACCGCAACGTCGGCCAAATAACCGTCACTCCGCAGGCGCCACCGCTTCGCCTCTGTCCACATCGCAATCGTCCGTGGCCAGCCGGCATTGGCCAGCAAGCACGGTGACCAGTGCGATCGCGCCTGCAGCCACCGAGACCCAAAATCCGTTCTGTGGACCGAAAGTGTCGACCATCCAGCCGGCGGCGAAGGAGCCCAGCGCCATGCCGATGCCGATGCCGGTCGTCACCCAGGTGACGCCCTCGGTGAGCATCGCGGCCGGCACGTGGCGCTCGATCAGGCCGAAGGCGGTGATGAAGGTCGGCGAGATCGCGACGCCGCTGACGAAGACCGCCAGCGCCAGCGTCGGCACGGTGTCGACGAAAAGCAACGGCAAAGTGGTGAGCGCGATCACGGTGACCGCGAGCGCCAGTTGCCGCTGCAGCGGCGCCTTCAGGCTGAGCGCGCCGACGATGATTCCAACCACGAAGGATCCCAGCGCATAGACGCCGATGACAAGGCTCGCCGCCTCGGGCTGGCCGAGCGCCTTGGTGATAGCGACGGTGGTGACTTCCGTGGTGGCGAAGGTCGCGCCGACGAAGATCAGCGCGAAGGTGATAATCTGGACCGCGCGCAGGCGGATCGCCGAACCGGTCGCGCCATGTTCGGCCGGGCGGATGGGTGGTTCGGAAGAGCGCTGCAGCAGGAATGCCGCCGAGCCCAGCGCAAGCAGCAGTGTGCTGACGACCATGCCGGCTTCGGGAAACAGCGCTGCGCTCAACCCCACCGACAGTGAGGCGCCTGCGACATAGACCAGCTCGTCGGCGGCCGATTCGAAGGCGAAGGCGGTGTTCAACTCCGGCCGATCGTGAAAGATCTCGGTCCAGCGCGCCCTGACCAGCGCCGGGATGCTGGGCATGGCGGCGGCGAGCAGGGCCGAACCGAACAAGGTCCAAGCCGGCCAGTGCCGGTTGGCCGCGATAATCAATGTCGCGAAGGCAAGCGCCGAGACAAGCGTCATGGGTGCTGCGATCGTCGTCTGGCCGCGGCGGTCCATCAGCCGCGATACCTGCGGCGAAAGAAAAGCGTTGACCAGCGCATAGGTGGCCGAGACGGCGCCGGCCAGCCAATATTCGCCATGCGTCTGCGACAGCATCGCCACGATGCCGATCGGTGCCATGGCGATCGGCAAGCGCGCGACGAAGGCGGCTGTGGCGAAGCCTTTCGTGCCAGGAGCCCGAAAGATGTCCGCATAGGGGTTTCGCATGATCCTGCTCCTCGACAAGGGTGCATACCACAATTACATACGTTGCGTATGAATGTGAGATAGTTCATACGCCGCGTATGTAAATTGGCATACGAAGCGTATGTGAATAGGGCCAGAGCCATGCACAGACCGCGCAAGGAGATGATCGCCGAGACGCGCGCCAAGCTGATCGCGGCCGCCCGCCACGCCTTCGGCACGGTCGGCTATGCCGAGTCCTCGATGGACAATTTCACCGCGTCGGCCGGCCTCACGCGCGGCGCGCTCTACCATCATTTCGGCGACAAGAAGGGGCTGCTGCAGGCCGTGATCGCCGAGATCGACCGCGAAATGGCCTTGCGCGTCAACGAGGTGGCCTCGAGGGCGCCGACGCGCTGGCAGCATTTCGTCGACGAGTGCACCACCTATATCGAGATGGCGCTGGAGCCGGAAATCCAGCGCATCATGTTCCGCGACGGCCCGGCGGTGCTCGGTGACCCGGCGCAGTGGCCGAATGCCAGCGCTTGCATCGCCTCGATGACCGACCACCTGACGAAGCTGCAGGAAGAGGGCGTGGTCGTCACCGATGTCGACCCTGAGACAACCTCGCGGCTGATCAATGGTGCCAGCAGCCAGGCCGCGCAGCGCATCGCCAATTCGAATGATCCGGAAGCCACCTCGAAGAAGGCGATCGCCGCCTTCAAGCAACTGCTCGAAGGCTTACGCCAAAAGCCCTGAGGCACGCTTGGGTAACCAAGCCACCGCGTTGTGCACCGGTTTCGGGCCGGTGCAACCCTGCCGCGATTGACAATCTATGGGGCGAGCGCATCCTCCTGCGCCATCTCTTGGGGCGTGGAGAGTCGGGGCCATGTGGGACTTCAGCATTGGCCGGTCTGTGTCCATCATGATGCGGACATGGCCGTTCATCGTCTTTCGCATGATCGTCTATTTCGGCATCACAGTCGCCTACATCATGGCGACCGGCACGGGCGCCAGCGTCGGCTACGGTGTCGGTCATATCTCGACCGATCCGGATGGACCGATGTCCTTTGCGCTGTGGGGTGGCGTGGTCGGCTTCGGCATTGTGTCGATCGCCGTCTACTGGATCCGCGAATACATCCTTTATGTGCTGAAAGCCGGCCATATCGCCGTCATGGTACATCTGATCGACGGCCATGACGTGCCCGACGGCCAGGGCCAGATCGCCTATGCCAAGGAAGTGGTCAGCCAGCGTTTCGCCGAGGCCAACATCCTTTTCGTCGTGGACCAGCTGGTCAAGGGCGCCATCCGCGCCATCACCGGCCTGATCGGCGGCGTTGCCGCCTTCCTGCCCATTCCGGGCCTGAGCGGCCTAGTCAGCTTCATCAACACGGTGATCCGCCTGTCTCTGACCTATGTCGACGAAATCATACTCGGCTACAACATCCGCATCAATTCGAACTCGCCCTTCGAGACGGCCCGGCAAGGCGTCGTGCTGTACGCCCAGAACGGCAAGCACATGGTCAAGAACGCCGTCTGGCTGGCTGCGATCATGTGGGGCGTTTCTTTCGTGATTTTCCTGTTGATGCTGGCGCCTGCCGCCGCGATCCTCTGGGTCATGCCCGGACAGCTTGCCGGCTGGGCCTTCGTGCTGGCCATCGTCTTTGCCTGGGCCTTCAAGGCGGCCTTCATCGAGCCCTTCGCCATCGCCTCGCTGATGCAGGTGTATTTCGAGACCATCGAAGGCCAAGTGCCCAATCCAGAATGGGACAACCGCCTCGCCGAGGCGTCGTCCAAATTCAGGGAGCTGCGCGACAAGGCGCTGGGCTCCTTCGGCGGCTCGCGCTGGGATACGCCCCGGGCCGCTTGATCACTGCTGGCGACCTAGCCTTGCAATCGCCGATTTGAGCGGCGCCTCGCCGGCGCCGCGAAACGTCTCGCTCATCACCAACTCGGGCAGCGGCAGGCGCTTGCCCCAGCCATGCGCTTCGAGGTCCGGCTTCGGCGCGAATGCCGAGACGCGGCCGACGCAGAGATAGGCGATCGGCGTGACATGCTCGGGGATCGACAGAAGCTTCTTCAGCGCCTCCGTCTCGATGATGCTCACCCAGCCGACGCCGACGCCCTCGGCGCGTGCCGCCAGCCAGAAATTCTGCACCGCGCAGACGGTGCTGTAGAGATCCATCTCCGGATTGTGCCAGCGCCCGAGCGGTGAGTCCTTCGACCGCTGCCGGTCGCAGGTGATGCAGAGATTGAGCGCGCTTTCGCAGATGCCTTCGAGTTTCAGCTTCCGGTAGAGCGCCTGCCGTTCCGCCTCGATCGCCGGCAGTTCCTGCTCGCGCGCGGCGAGGAACAGGTCGCGCACCTGTCTGCGCCGCTCGGCATCACGGATGACGATGAAATTCCACGGCTGCATGTAGCCAACAGACGGCGCATGGTGCGCGGCGGTGAGAAGCCGCGCCAGCACACAGTCATCCAGATTGTCGGGGACAAAATGGCTGCGCACGTCGCGCCTGGTGAACATCGCCCGGTACACCGCGTCGCGCGCCAATTGGTCAAAGTCGTCGCCACACGCGGCGATCGCTGCTGCCGTCATCGCTTTTCCCCTTGCGACAAGCAGTCCCCCGCCTGACCAAGCGGAAAACCATGTCTGCCGGGCCGGTCTTCTGGCTCGGGATCGTCCCGCTCCGGCGCCTTCCCGTCATCGACAGTGGCATTTGCCGGCGCGGTCCCCCTCACAGCGTTGGGCACGCCACGGAATAAAACCGTGTTCCCGATTCTCCCGCGTCGCGGGCACCAGGCAGCGGGACGACCTTACCGCGAAGTTCGGCACCCGCCAATGGCGCGGACGACATGGGCTGGCGCAATTTCCCCAGCCATTCGGCTTTTCAAACATGGTCATTACGGCCGCGGGTGCCTAGATTAGGCGCCATGGCCACCCGTCTCTACACGCACCCAATCTTCCTCGAACACCTCACGCCGCCCGGCCACCCCGAGCGGCCTGACCGCCTGCGCGCCATCGAGCGCGTGCTGGACGACGAGGCGTTTTCGGCGCTCGACCGCGTCAAGGCGCCGGAAGGCGATGAGAAAACCATCGTCTATGCGCACCCCGAGACTTTCGTCGAGCGCGTGCGTGCGGCGATCCCCCGGACCGGCATCGTCTCGATCGATGCCGACACCAGCGCCAGCCCGAAAAGCTGGCAGGCCGCGGTGACGGCGATCGGCGCGGCCAACGCGGCGGTCGACGACGTCTTCGAGGGCCGCGCCTCAAATGTCTTCGTCGCCGCCCGCCCGCCGGGACATCATGCCGAAAAGGCTACGGCGATGGGTTTCTGCCTGTTCAACACGGCGGCCATCGCCGCCCGCTATGCGCAGAAGAAGCATCAGGCCGAGCGCGTCGCCATCGTCGATTGGGACGTCCATCATGGCAACGGCACGCAGGACATCTTTTGGGACGACCCGTCGGTGCTCTACTGCTCGACCCACCAGATGCCGCTTTACCCGGGCACCGGGGCGAAGAGCGAGACCGGCGCCGGCAACATCGTCAACGCGCCGCTCGCGCCGCGGACCGGCAGCGACATGTTCCGCGACGCCTTCCTGTCGCGCGTGCTGCCGTCGATCGATGCGTTCGCGCCGGACCTGATCATCATTTCTGCCGGCTTCGACGCGCATCACCGCGATCCGCTGGCCGAGATCAATCTGACCGAGGACGATTTCGACTGGGCGACCGGCCAGTTGATGGAACGCGCCGGCCGCCACAGCTCCAACAGGCTCGTCAGCCTGCTGGAAGGCGGCTACGATCTGCAGGGACTGGCATTTTCAGTCGCCGCCCATGTCGGGCGGCTGATGAAGGGATAGGGTATGGCAGTGGAAGGCAATGAGGACGTCAAGGCGATGAGCTTCGAACAGGCGCTCGACGCGCTGGAGAAGATCGTCGACGATCTGGAGCGCGGCGACGTCCCGCTCGACCAGTCGATCAAGATCTATGAGCGCGGCGAGGCGCTGAAGGCGCATTGCGACCGACTGCTCAAGGCGGCTGAGGACAAGGTTGAGAAGATCAGGCTGTCGCGCGACGGCAAGCCGGTGGGAACGGAGCCGCTCGATGCGGAATAGTTTGGGTGGGCAGAGCAAGCAGGTAAGGAGTTCAAGCCATGTGCCGCAACATCAAGACCTTGGCCAATTTCGAGCCGCCGGCGACCAATGACGAGGTGCATGATGCAGCGCTGCAATTCGTGCGTAAGCTGAGCGGCTCGACGAAACCGTCCAAGCGCAACGAGCATGCTTTCTATCACGCCGTGGAAGCGATCGCCGCCGCCGCGCGCGAACTGATCGATTCGCTCGAAACCAGCCAGGAACCGCGCAATCGCGAGGAAGAGGCCGCCAAGGCGAAGGCCAGGTCGGCGTTGCGCTTCGCCTAAGGGATAATCATGAGCTTTTTTCCCGGAAACGACCCTGAGCCCGGCGATGCCTTCGCCTGCGACCAGATCGAGCTGATGGTCATCCCGAACGCCAAGGACATCGGCGGCTTCGCGGTGCGCCGCGCCTTGCCGACGGCAAAACGCCGCCTGGTCGGGCCGTTCATCTTCTTTGATCGCATGGGCCCGGCCATCCTGCGCGCCGGCCACGCGCTCGATGTGCGCCCGCACCCGCATATCGGGCTCTCCACTGTCACCTATCTGTTCGACGGCAAGATCAGGCATCGGGATTCGCTCGGCACCGAAATGGTAATCGCGCCGGGCGACGTGAATTTGATGACCGCCGGGCGCGGCATCGTTCATTCCGAGCGCACCCCGGAGGAACTGCGCGGCGCGCCGATGTCGGTCTCCGGCCTGCAGACCTGGCTGGCGCTGCCGGACGGCAAGGAGGAGATTGCCCCGGTGTTCGCCAACACGTCGGTGGCCCGCTTGCCTGAGATCGATGCCGGGGGCGTCAGCGGCCGCATCGTCATCGGCGAATTCTCCGGCCTGCGCTCGCCGGTCGCGACCGCATCGGACACGCTTTATGCCGATCTGCGCCTGGCGGCGGGCGCCAGCGTGCAAATTCCGGCCGATGCCGAAGAGCGCGCCATCTACACGCTGGAAGGCGACGTCTCGATCGCCGGCGATGTTTTTCCGGCCGAGCGGCTCCTTGTGTTCAAGCCGGGCGAGGAGATCGTCGTCTCCTCCGAGCGCGGCGCGCATTTCATGCTGTTCGGCGGCGCTTCGCTCGGTTCCCAGCGCTACATCTGGTGGAATTTCGTCTCGTCCTCGAAGGAACGCATCGAGCAGGCCAAACAGGAATGGAAGACTGGCCGCTTCGATATCGTTCCTGGCGATGAGGAAGAGTTTATCCCGCTGCCTGAGGGTTAGTTCTCGAGCACACAGAATTTTTAACGGCTCGGATATGCGTTTCTAGGTGCATGCCTTGGCGATTGGCCGAAACGTCCCTTGCGTCGTCATCCTATGGCGGAGCAAGGAGCGAAGCGACGCGGCGCAGACCATAGGATCCATGCCGTGACTTCCAAGCGTTGCAACGGTGCAGAATTCTGCTCCGCTGCGCTCTTCGGCCAGAGTCACGGCATGGATTCCAGGGTCTCCGCGACGGAGCTTCGCTCCTGCTTCGCCCTGGAATGACGACGTTGGGGGGGCTTCCGCCAATTCCAGCCGTTTTCGATGGCTTGCCAAAACAAGCAGCGCCACGCGTCACTGGCGCGCATTTACATTCGCCCGGCGGCGGCCTATGCCGCGCATGATTAAGGCGCAATCTGCTGGTAGCGCCGTGTTCGATCAATTGAGGCAGGACGCGCCCGAGTGAAGCCAGACACGCCGCTGCTCGACAAGGTCCGCATCCCGGCGGACCTGCGGAAGCTCGATGAGGGGGCATTGCCGCAGCTTGCCGCCGAACTCCGCGCCGAGCTGATCGACGCCGTTTCGCAGACCGGCGGCCACCTTGGCGCCGGTCTCGGCGTGGTCGAGCTGACGGTTGCGCTGCATTATGTCTTCAACACGCCGGACGACCGGCTGATCTGGGACGTCGGCCACCAGGCCTATCCGCACAAGATCCTGACCGGCCGCCGCGACCGCATCCGCACGCTGCGCCAGGAAGGCGGCCTTTCCGGTTTCACCCGGCGGGCCGAGAGCGAATACGACCCATTCGGCGCCGCACATTCCTCGACCTCGATTTCGGCCGGTCTCGGCATGGCCATGGGACGCGACCTGTCGGGTGGCCGCAACAATGTCATTTCCGTCATCGGCGACGGCTCGATGTCGGCCGGCATGGCTTTCGAGGCGCTGAACAATGCCGGCGCGCTCGATGCTCGCCTCATCGTCATTCTCAACGACAACGACATGTCGATCGCGCCACCGACCGGCGCCATGAGCGCCTATCTGGCCAGGCTTGCCTCCGGCAAGGCCTATCTAGGCTTACGCGATTTCGGCAAGAAGCTGACATCCTATCTCGGCAAGCGCGCCGACCGCGCCATCACCCGCGCCGTCGAGCATGCGCGCGGCTATGTCACCGGCGGCACCCTGTTCGAGGAGCTCGGCTTCTACCACATCGGCCCGATCGACGGGCACAATCTGGAGCATCTGATCCCGGTGCTGAAGAATGTGCGCGACAACGGCAAGGGCCCGGTGCTGATCCATGTCGTGACCCAGAAGGGCAAGGGCTACGCGCCTGCGGAGGCCGCGGCCGACAAATATCACGGCGTCAACAAGTTCGACGTCATCACCGGCGCGCAGGCCAAGGCGCCGGCCAACGCGCCCGCCTACACCAAGGTCTTCGCCGAGAGCCTGATCCAGGAAGCGCGCGAGGACGAGCGCATCGTCGCCATCACCGCCGCCATGCCGAGCGGCACCGGCCTCGACCTGTTCGGCGAGGTGTTTCCGTCCCGCACCTTCGATGTCGGCATCGCCGAGCAGCACGCGGTGACCTTTGCCGCGGGCCTCGCCACCGAAGGCTACAAGCCTTTCGCCGCTATCTATTCGACCTTCCTGCAGCGCGCCTACGACCAGGTCGTGCACGACGTGGCGATCCAGAAGCTGCCGGTGCGTTTTCCCATCGACCGCGCCGGCTTCGTCGGCGCTGACGGCGCCACCCATTGCGGCGCCTTCGACACGACCTTCCTCGCGACGCTGCCGGGCTTCGTCGTCATGGCCGCGGCCGACGAGGCGGAGCTTCGCCATATGGTGCGCACGGCGGCGTCCTATGATGACGGTCCGATCGCCTTCCGGTATCCGCGCGGCAACGGCGTCGGCGTCGACATGCCGGAGCGCGGCTCGGTGCTCGAGATCGGCAAGGGCCGTGTCTTGAAAGAGGGTACCAAGGTCGCGCTGCTTTCCTTCGGCGCGCGGCTGCAGGACTGCCTGCTGGCGGCCGAGGAACTCGGCGCCGCGGGCCTTTCCACCACCGTCGCCGACGCCCGCTTCGCCAAGCCGCTGGACGAGGATCTGATCCGGCGCCTCGCCCGTTCGCATGAGGTGCTGGTGACCGTGGAGGAGGGCGCCATCGGCGGCTTCGCTGCCCAAGTCCTGCATTTCCTTGCCCATCAAGGCCTCTTGGAAAGCGGCCTCAAGGTGCGCCCGCTGGTCTTGCCGGACGTCTTCACCGACCACGCCAAACCCGAAAAGATGTATGCCGATGCCGGCCTGGATTCGGCGGGCATCGTGCGCACGGTCTTCGCGACGCTCGGCCATGGCGTGCAGGCGCAGCGCGCCTGAATCAGGACTTCAACACGCTGAATCGGTTTGCCGGCTTCCGGCCGTAAGCTTTTGTTAACGCTTCCGTTTGGCGGTTCGCTTACCCTGTCTCTTGGCCGATTTTCAACGGCGCCCTGCTAAGACCTTGGCCCCAGAGCAATTAAGGAAAAGAGTGAGCGGTTTTCCGCCCGGAATTGCATAAAAACAAAGGGATAGAGCGGTTCGCCATTTCGCTGAAACGGTGAAACGCTCTAGGCAGGGGATAAGAACAATGAAGTCGTTTTTTTGCGGCACGGCCTTGCTGGCCGCCATGGCCGCGCCGGCGACAGCCGAAACGCGTTACGACCACAATATCGAAAAGGCGGCGATGGACATCGTCGCCGCCAAGATGGGCAGCATCCGCGGCGGCTTCTCCTACAAGCAGAGGCCTCAACTCGTCATGCCGCCGGATGCTACGCCCGTCGCACCCACTCCGGTTGAACCGCCGCGCAAGGAAGCCTCCGGCAATGACGGCCTGACACCGGCTGTCGAGCGCCGCGTCTCCCGGACCGTTTTCTAAAACCACACATCGCGCACGCAGCGGCCGTCGCGCGGCAGGTCGTCGAATGTGTCGAGGCCATCGAAATGGTCGATCGGCAGGTGGGCGACTTCCTCCGGCGGCGCCAGCCTGACATTGACGGCGATGCGCGTGCGGCCGCTCTTGGCCGCGCGCAGGCCGCGCCAGGCGACCACGCAGGCGCAGGTCGGGCAGAACAGGATTTCCAGCGCGGGCTCCGTCACCTCGGCGCGCGTATAGGACTTCAGCGGTCCCGCGATGCGGATGCGCTCGTCGAGATAGTCATACGCCCAGAGGGCGCCGTAGCGGCGGCAAAGCGTGCAGTTGCAGGCGGTGATCCCACCGGGATCGCCTTCCAGC
Source organism: Mesorhizobium sp. M2A.F.Ca.ET.037.01.1.1 (assembly GCF_003998075.1). NCBI lineage: Bacteria > Pseudomonadati > Pseudomonadota > Alphaproteobacteria > Hyphomicrobiales > Phyllobacteriaceae > Mesorhizobium > Mesorhizobium sp. M2A.F.Ca.ET.037.01.1.1. The sequence continues at coordinate 12,199 of NZ_RZSA01000015.1, forward strand.
GTCCAGCGGGCCGCGCCGCAATGACAAGTTCCCTTCAGCATCGACACCTCCGATCGACAGCCTGCGTGGCGGCATTCTGCAGCCTCTTGCGCCGTATTCAAACCCATTGCGTTCGCGCCCGGCTTTCGCCAATGAAGGCCGATGAGTTCCCCTTTGCCATTAAGCCGGCGCCAGCGGCTCGACGAATTGCTCGTCGGGCGCGGCCTGTTTGCCAGCCGCTCGCGCGCCCGCGACGCGATCGAGCGCGGCACGGTGACGGTTGACGGCACAATTGCCCGCAAGCCCGGCCAGCCCGTTGCACCGGACTGCCTGGTCGCCATCGACGATCCGGCCCAGGCCTATGTGTCGCGGGCGGCGTTGAAACTGATCGCCGGCCTCGACCGTTTCGGCCTCGATCCTTCCGGCGGCGAGGCGCTCGACATCGGCGCTTCGACCGGCGGCTTCACCCAGGTGCTGCTGGAGCGAGGCGCGGCGCATGTCACCGCGATCGATGTCGGCCACGGCCAGATCCATCCCGAGATTGCCGGGGACCCGCGCGTGACGATGATCGAAGGGCTGAACGCCCGAGAATTGACGGCAGCCGATCTCGGCGGCCGCGTTCCGGATTTCCTTGTCTGCGACGTCAGCTTCATCTCGCTGAAGCTGGCGCTGCCGCCGGCGCTTGAGCTGGCGGGCGAGGGCGCCAGGGCAGTCCTTCTGGTCAAGCCGCAATTCGAGGCCGGCCGCGAGGCGATCGGCAAGGGCGGCATGCTGAAGGATCCAGGCGATGCCGAGCGCATTGCCGGGAATCTGCGCGATTGGCTCGCCGGCATTCTCGGCTGGCGCGTGCTGGGACTTCACCCGTCGCCGATCGAAGGCGGCGACGGCAACCGCGAGTTCCTGCTCGCCGCCATAAAGGACGCCGGTTCGGGATGAGCACACGCTTCACCATCGCCAGGCTGGGCTCCCAGGGCGACGGCATTGCCAACGCCGAGGGCGGGGAGGTTTTTGTCCCGTTCACGCTGCCGGGCGAGACAGTCACCGCCGCGCGCCAGAAGGACCGCGCCACGCTGATGTCGGTGCTGGAAGCCTCGGCGCTCAGGACCGACCCGGCCTGCCGCCATTTCACCGAATGCGGCGGCTGCGCGCTGCAGCACTACGAGGCCGCAGCCTATCAGGAATGGAAGCGCGAAAAAGTCGTGCAGGCGCTGAAGGCCAAGGGTATCGCTTGCGAGGTCGCCGCGCTGGTGCCGTGCGCGCCGCACAGCCGCCGCCGTGTCACCTTCAGCGCCCGGCGCACCGAGGCCGGCATGCTGCTCGGCTTCGTGCGCGCTTTGTCTTCGGAGATCATCCCGATCGAGGAATGCCCGATCTCGCTGCCGGCGATCGTCTCGGCGCTCGCTAAGTTGCGCGCCCTGGCCGGATTGGTCTGCGCCACGCCGAAAGCCTTTCATATGACGGTGACCGTCACCGCTTCCGGCCTCGACATTGCCGTCCATGAGGCCGGCATGCTTGGCGACCACCAGCGGCGCATCGCCTCCAACTTCGTCATGGCCGAGGGCCTGGCGCGGCTTTCCGTCGACGGCGAGATCGTGGTCGAGCCGAAGAAGCCGGTGGTGCAGTTCGGACCGGTCGCCGTGGCCGTGCCGCCTGGCGCCTTCCTGCAGGCGACGGAAGCCGCTGAGCAGGCGATGGCCGGCCTAGTCGGCCAGCATCTGTCGCGCGCCAAGAAGGTCGCGGATCTGTTTGCCGGCTGCGGCAGCTTCGCGCTCCGGCTGGCGGCAAAATCCGAGGTTCATGCCGTCGAAGGCGAAGCCGCGGCACTTGCCGCGCTCGATCGCGCCTACCGCTTCGCCACCGGCCTGAGGCGGGTGACCAGCGAACGCCGCGACCTGTTCCGCAGGCCGCTGACCTTCAAGGAGTTGAACGCCTTTGACGGCCTGGTCTTCGACCCGCCGCGCGCCGGCGCCGAGGATCAGTCGAAGCAGATCGCCCGCTCCGACGTACCGCTGGTCGCCGCCGTGTCCTGCAATCCGGTGACGCTGGCGCGGGATTTGCGCATCCTTCTCGACGGCGGCTATACGCTGAAAAGTGTCACCCCGATCGACCAGTTCCTGTGGTCGTCGCATGTCGAGGCCGTGGCCTTGCTGGAGAAGCCGAAGCGGCGGCGCTAGTCGACTGCCGGAGGTTCGCTGGAAAAATTGTGAAGTCTCTGTTCTTTCGGTGAAATCGCGCCCTAAAGCCGCCTTTTTGCCGGACCTTAATTTCGCTGTTAGGGAAACATTCCTGCCTCCCCGGCGTTATCGCGTGGGATGGATGGCGAACACGGATGGCGAATTGCTATGCTCTCGCTTCGGAAAGTCATCGGTCTTCTCGTTCTTCTCATCGCGTTCACCGTCGCCTCCGCGACCGATGTGCTCGCGCAACAGCAGAAACGTCTCGCTTTCGTCATCGGCAACGCCGCCTATCCGTCCGATGCGTTGGTCACCTCCGCGAACGACGCCGGTCTGATCGCGCAGACCCTGCAAGCAGCCGGGTTCGATGTGGTCGGCGCGCGCGATGTCGACCAGGAATCGCTGCGTGGCGCGCTGCGTGATTTCCTTGCGAAAGTTTCCGCCGCCGGTCCGGACGCTACCGTTTTCGTGTACCTCGCCGGCCGTGGCGTGCAGTTCGAAGGCGAGAACTACTTCTTGCCGGTCGATGCCCAGATCGCCAATCCGGCCGACGTGCCGCTCCAGGCCATGCGGCTCTCCGATATCACCAAGTCGCTGGCCGGACTGCCGACGAAGGTTAATATAGTCGTCCTCGACGCGGCCCGGCCGAATGCCCTCCCAAAAATGAGCCAGCCGCTGGCCAGCGGGCTGGCGCTGGTCGACCCCGAGCCCAATATGCTGATCGCGTTCAACGCCGCTCCCGGAACGGTTGCGCCGGAAGGTGAGGGCCCATACGGCGCCTATGCCCAGGCGCTCGCCGAGATGATGCGCGACGGCGGCTTGTCGCTCGATGAGGTTTTCGACCGCACGCGGCTGCGCGTCAACGAGGTGACGCAGGGCGCCGAAATCCCATGGGATGTCTCGAAGATCGACGTGCCTTTCGTCTTCTTCGAGCGCGCTCCGGACGCGCCGCCGCCGAAGGTTTCCGAGGCCGAAGAACGGACTAACCGGACCAGGGCGATCCGCGACTTCAATGCGCACGACGCCTATCTCGCGGCACTCGATCGCGACACGATGCGCGGCTACGAGGATTTCATCGTCGCCTATCCGCACGACCCAATGGCCAAACGCGTGCGCGCCATCATCGCGGCGCGGCGCGAGGCGATCACCTGGCGTGAAACATGGCTGCGGGACACGCCTGAGGCCTACTGGTCCTATCTCGAACGCTATCCGCACGGGCCGCATGCCTGGGACGCGCGGCGCCGGCTGGAGCATTTCGACGCCGAGCTCGAGCCACCGGCGAGCTTTACAGTCATCGTGTACGATGTGCCGCCGCCGCCGGAGGAGGAAATCGTCTATGTCGATAGGCCGGTGCTCTATTTCGACGATCCCGATTTCGATTTCGAGCCTCCGCCGCCGGTCGACGTGATATTCCTACCTCCTCCACCGCCGGACTTTGTCGTGCTGCCGCCGCCTCCGCCGCCAGTCGATGTTTACGTCCTGCCGACGCCGGTCTTCGTCCCCGTGCCGGTCTGGGTCAGGCCGCCGCGTGACATCGTGCCGCCGCCGGACAACATCATTTTCAACAACATCCACAACACGACCGTCATCAACAACATCAATAACACCACGATCCGCAACGAGACCGCCAATCAGGCCGGGCAGCCAGACGGCAATGCAGAGGGCGGCCTCACCACCGGCCAGAAAATGACCGGAGCTGCCATCGGTGCCGGCGCGACGCTGGCGGCCAGGATCGCGCTGCCGCCGCTCTTGAAGAAGAGGGCGGCCGTATCCGGTCAGGCCCAGTTCAACCAGAATCAGGGCGCCTTGCCGCTGAAGCCCGGTCAGGGTGTGACGCAGGGCCAGCAGCCTGGTGCTGCGCGTCCGCTGTCGAAGAACCTGTCCACCCGCAAGCTCGGAACCGACCACGCCTTGCCGGGAGCCGATGGCAAAACGCTGCCGCTCGTCAACGGCAAGCCGGTGCTCAACGGCCGGAATCTGCTCAACGACAGGTCGAGGAAGCTGCTTGGCAAGCAAGGCCTTGTGGAGGGCAACCAGGAGGCGACGGGAAATGCCGGCGCCGCGGCGACCGGAGTGCAGGGCACGGATCAGCGGAAGGGCAAGAAATTCCGCAAACTGCCGACCGTCAACGGCTTACCGGCCGACAACGGACTCAACTCACGGGAGAAGTTAAGGAAGAACAATCCCAACGCGTTGTCCGACCAGGGCAACGGCAAACCGAAAAGGCTGATGCGCAAGGATTTGTCAGCCGGCCGGTCCATAGTCGAGCCAGGCGATCAGGGCTCGGCCAACAGAAACGACAAAGGCAGAAAATTCGGCAAGCTGCCGACCGTCAATGGTGAGCCGGCTGACAACCGGCCGAGCGTGCGGAAGCACCTGAGGAGGAACAATCCGGACGGGTTCTCCGACCAGGGCTCGATCGACAGGAACGTCAAGAAGGTCCGCAGACCGCCGACCGTCAATGGTGAGCCGGCCGACAATGGGCCGAGTATGCAGAAGCGGCTCAGGAAGAACAATCCGGATGTCTTCTCCGGCGAGAATCAGGGCTCCGCCGGCGGGAACGACCGGGCCAGGAAGTTCCGCAGGCCGCAGAACGAGGAAGGTTCCGTCGGCCCCGAAGTCAACGTCCAGCGCAACTTCAAGGTCAACCGACCGAACGAGAATGTGCAGCGCCAGCTCAAGCTACAGGAAAACCCCAACGCTCAGGCGCGGCGTCTGCCACAACAGCCCAAGGAACAACCGCCGCAGGGTAACAACAAGAAATTCGCCTGCGGCAAGCCGGGCGAGCCGCCCTGCAAACAATAGCGGCAGGGTTGGACAGCAATTCTCCGTCGATGGGCCGGGGTTTCCCGGCTCATCGCCTGCAAATCAAGAGATCGCTGGCTCGCGGCGCTTCAGCCGATGCTGGCTGAACGGGACAGGCGGACAATCCGACCTATGAGCTCGGCGATAGCCGCTTTGCAGTGCCGCCACGCTGGTTGATCGAAACCCAGGTGTTCGGGTTCTGCTGCGACTGCCGTTTCAGGAAATAATAGCCAGTTGCGTTCCAGGGCCTGACCTCGTCGACCAGATTGTCAAGGATGAGATCGCCCTTGTCGGTCTTCACCGTCAGGATGGTATGGCCCTCGTTGTGCAGGTCGCGAACCACCGTCATCAGCAATGCCTGCCGGGGAAATCCTGCTTCCTGAAGAAGCTTGCGCTTGTAGAGCGCGTAAATCTTGCAATCGCCCTTGCCGTCCACGGGATAGTCCCAGTGGTCCATCATCGTGCCCCAGTGATCGTAGTTGCTGACGGGCTTGATCGAGCGGTTCGCCTTCTGGTTCACCCGCTTGAGGATGCTCATGTTCCGCGCTGTCAGCTTGACGCTGGCGGCCGGCAGGGCAGGCACCTTGCATTCTTTCGGCCGACGATGACAGAAGTCGAGCCAGCCATAAGGAACGCTGGTGCTTGCGCCGACAGTGGCGGAACTGGCGGCAGGTCGTGTCGACGCTAGCTTGAACAGCGACGATTGCGCCGCCGCAGGGCCTGCTTGTAGCGAAGTCGCGCCGATCAACGCAAAACCAAGGAAGAGGGAAGAGGTCAGGACGCCTGGGGAATGCTGCACTACCGACACCACCGCAACGAGAAGACTGGCCGCAGGCTAATGCGCAAAGGCAGGCCAAGGCAACTGAACAATTAATAATGTTCTAACGCGATTGTGTTTTGCGTTGGGCGAAGGCTGCCGCAGACCGGTCTCAAACGGCAGTTTGGCGCCGCTGCGCTTCAGCTAGCAGGGCGGTGTCGATATCCTCCAGCGTTTTTGGCTTGCCAGGGGGGCCGTAGGCTACCAAACACGTCCTTTGGCCGCGTCGGGGCAAAGGGCGTTGCCGGTTTCAGATCAGCGCCCTCTGATGGGCTTTCGGATTTCGACATTGTGGACTCCGTGGGGTGAGCACCGCAGGCACGCGAGAATAGCGGGACGTGCCCAGCGCCTCAAACCCTGGTGCCGCCCACCGTCATCTGGTTCATCCGCAGATGCGGCTGGCCGACGCCCACCGGCACGCCCTGTCCTGCCTTGCCGCACATGCCGATGCCGTTGTCGAGCTTCATGTCGTTGCCGACCATGCTGACGCGGTGCATGGCGTCCGGACCGTTGCCGATCAGCATCGCGCCCTTGATCGGCTGTGTCACCTTGCCGTTCTCGATCATATAGGCCTCGGTGCAGCCGAACACGAACTTGCCGGACGTGATGTCGACCTGGCCGCCGCCGAAGGAGACGGCGTAGATGCCGTTCTTGACCGAGGCGATGATCTCTTCCGGCTCCATGTCTCCGGCGGTCATGTAGGTGTTGGTCATGCGCGGCATCGGCTGGTGCGCATAGCCCTCGCGCCTTCCGTTGCCGGTCGCCTTCATGCCCATCAGCCGGGCGTTCTGGCGGTCCTGCATGTAGCCGACGAGCTTGCCGTCCTCGATCAGCACGTTGCGCGCCGAAGGCGTTCCTTCGTCGTCGACGGTGAGCGAGCCGCGCCGCTCGGGGATGGTGCCGTCGTCGACAACCGTGACGCCCTTCGCCGCCACCTGCTGGCCCATCAGGCCGGCGAAGGCCGATGTCTTCTTGCGGTTGAAATCGCCCTCGAGCCCGTGGCCGACCGCTTCATGCAGCATCACGCCCGGCCAGCCGCTGGAGAGCACGATGTCAAACGTCCCGGCCGGCGCGGGAACCGCCTGGAGATTGACCAGCGCCTGCCGCAGCGCCTCGCTTGCCGCATGCTTCCAGCTTTCCTCGCTGACGAACTCGCCGAAGCTCTTGCGGCCGCCCATCCCGTAGGAGCCGCTCTCCTGCCGGTCGCCGCTGCCGACCACGACCGAGACGTTGATGCGGACCAGCGGGCGGATGTCGCGCACGATCTGGCCGTCGCCGCGCACGATCTCGACATGCTGCCAGG
>NZ_RZSA01001600.1:0-789 GCF_003998075.1 Mesorhizobium sp. M2A.F.Ca.ET.037.01.1.1
ACCCAGAACACTTCCGGGTCGTCGGCGCTCTCGGCCATCGGGAATACGCCCGAGGCGTAAGCCCTGAGCAGCAGGTCGGTCGGGATGCGATAGCCTGGCGCGTAGGGGCGGGTCATCGCATCCCCGTGCTATTCACCCTTGGCCAGGTATTTTTCCAGCCAGTGGATATCGTAGTCGCCATTGGCGATGTCGGGATTGCCGACAAGGTCGCGAAACAGCGGCAGTGTCGTCTTGATGCCGTCGACGACGAATTCATCAAGCGCGCGGCGCAGCCGCATCATGCATTCCACGCGGTTGCGGCCATGCACGATCAGCTTGCCGATCAGGCTGTCGTAATAAGGCGGGATCTTGTAGCCGGAATAGACACCGGAATCGACGCGGACGCCGAGGCCGCCCGGCGTATGGAAATGCGTGATCGTGCCGGGCGAAGGCGTGAAGGTCCGCGGGTCCTCGGCGTTGATGCGGCACTCGATGGCGTGGCCGGTGAACTTGATGTCCTCCTGCCTGACCGACAGCCCGCCGCCGGAAGCGACGCGGATCTGCTCATGCACGAGGTCGATGCCGGTGATCGCTTCGGTCACCGGATGCTCGACCTGCAGTCGCGTGTTCATCTCGATGAAATAGAACTCGCCATTCTCATAGAGGAACTCGATCGTGCCTGCGCCTGAATAGCCGAGATCGGCGATCGCTTTGGCGCAGATGCCGCCGATGCGCGAACGTTCCTCGGCGTTGAGCGCGGGCGAATTGGCCTCCTCCCACACCTTCTGGTGGCGCCGCTGCAGCGAGCAG
>NZ_RZSA01001601.1:0-789 GCF_003998075.1 Mesorhizobium sp. M2A.F.Ca.ET.037.01.1.1
AGCTCGATCCGCACACGCGGGTGGCTGGCGGCGAAGGCCCTTAGAAGATCCGGCAGGCCGTGGTCGGCGAAATCCTGCGTCGTGCCGATGGCGATGCGGCCGCCGGCGCGCGCGCCTTTCAGCGCCAACCACGCCTCGGTGTGGACGGCAAGGATGCGGCGCGCATGGCCGACAAGATCCTCGCCGGCCGGTGTCAGGCCGCGTCCCCTGCCCTGCGGGATGAGCAGCGGCTCGCCGACGATCTCCTCCAGCCGCTGCATCTGCGCGGTCACAGCCGACGGCGTGCGGCCAACGGCGGATGCGGCCTTGGCAAGCGAGCCGCCCTCGACGAAAGCGAGGAAGGTCTTCAGTAAGTCGAGATCGAGCGTTTCCATACTTCGATGATATCGAATCGTTTCTCAAAAACAATTCGATTTTATTGAATACATGCCAATGCCATGATCCTCTCATCGAAGGCGCGAGGCGCCCAACCCGAGGAGAGAAAATGCCGATCATCAATATCAGCGTCACGGGCAAGCCCGACGCCAAGCTGTCCGCCGCGATCGCCAAGGACATCACCGAGATTACCCGCCAAGGAGTTACGCAAGGACCCGACGATCACCGCGGTCGCGGTCAACTACATCGATCCGCAGCACTGGTTCGCCGGCGGCAGGTCGCTGGTCGAGCATGGCACCAACACGTTCTGGCTGGACATCAAGGTCGTCGACGGCACCAACACCAAGCTCGAGCTCGAAGCCTATCTGAAGGCAATCTTCGAGGCTTTCGGCCGGCTGCTCGGCAGCGTGCATG
>NZ_RZSA01001602.1:0-786 GCF_003998075.1 Mesorhizobium sp. M2A.F.Ca.ET.037.01.1.1
GTATAGAAATATATATATAAAAAGACATCTACGCGCTTATGCCTATGCGCTACGCGCTTGGGTACATGCCTGTATGCGCTGAATAGCTATTTCTTTTTGCCGAAATTCCATACATTCAAATAAGCGCAACGATTTCAGCGTCTTAGCTGTATTTTCGGGCCTATTTTCCCTTGTATTTTTGCCGATGTATGCGCCTGGACACACCGTGAGGCCCCGAAAATGTTGGCATTTTGCAAACTGCCATCTTGCACCCTCGATATTCGCAGCGTATATCAACGTTATCGAAACGCAAACAAGACGAGTCGCCCACGATGTCCGACACCGCTTTCAAGACTGCCCCTTACGGTTCCTACACCACGGCCACCTTGCGCGTGTGGGCTGAGCAGGAAGGCGTCGACACCGCCCCCTATCTCGCCGAGATCGCCCGCCGCGAGGCCGTGGCCGCCGGTGACGTGTCCGTGATGACCCCTGGCGAGCGCTTGCGGTTCATCCGGCACGGCAAAGCCCGCTAACCCCCATCGAATCCGAGGAGTCACCCACATGCCTAAGACCGTCTACACCGCGATTGACCCGAACGGGGTCGCGCACACCCGGACCACCGACCGCACCTATACCCACACTGTTGTTGCGCAGCGTTCGAAGGCCGCCGCGATGGCTTCCGCCACCGACGCGGGATGGGCGAAGACGGAGAAGTCGAACTTTGAATACTACGTCAAGATTGCCAGCGGGAACGACCCCTATCCGGCCCGCACCTATATGACGCCGGACCGCTTCACCGCCGAACAG
>NZ_RZSA01001603.1:0-785 GCF_003998075.1 Mesorhizobium sp. M2A.F.Ca.ET.037.01.1.1
TGGCACGCCTGCAGGCCCACGACGCCGCCTATGACTCGCCGATCGCCGTCGACGTGGACAAGTTGCGGACCGCCACGGACTCGGCGCCCGGGGCAACGCCGGCCCGCGCAACAACAGCGCGCAGCGGCTCGGCGGCCGATCTCTATGGCGCGGCACTGCAGGCCGGGCTGAATGGCGAAAATCTCGATCCGAACAGGCAGCGCACCAAGGAGGACTTCTTCAATGCCGACCTCAAGGAACTCGGCTATCTCCCCAACCAGGTCGTGCCGCAGCAATCCCTATACGAGCTGAAGCGTGGCTCGGTGATCCCGGCCACACTCATCACCGGCATCAACTCCGATCTTCCGGGACGCATCACAGCGCAGGTCAGCCAGAACGTCTACGACAGCGCGACCGGTCACCGCCTGCTGATCCCGCAAGGCGCCAAGCTGTTCGGGCGTTACGACAGCAAGGTTTCGTTCGGCCAGTCGCGCGTGCTCGTCGTCTGGACCGACATCATCTTCCCGAACGGCTCGACCTTGCAGGTTGGCGGCATGGCGGGAACGGACGCCGAGGGCTATGGTGGGTTCAACGACAAGGTCAACAACCATTACCTGAAAACGTTCAGCTCGGCGGTGCTGCTCGCCATCATCGGCACAGGCATCGACATGACGTTGCCAGAGAGCTCGACGCTCGCCTCGCAGGACACGGCGTCCGATGCGGCGCGGCGGAATTTTGCAGAGAGCTTCGGTCGCGTTGCCGAACGCAGCATCTCGAGGAACCTCGACGTCCAGCCGACGCTGGAG
>NZ_RZSA01001604.1:0-782 GCF_003998075.1 Mesorhizobium sp. M2A.F.Ca.ET.037.01.1.1
CTTGGAGACATTTCAGTGCGTGTTTCAGTAATTCCCGGACACCTTTTTCGCTAAATCCCGGACAGTGATTTCAGTAATTCGCGGACAGCGATTCCGTTAAATCCTGGACAGTTTCGGGAGCGGATTTAGCGGTCGGTTCTCGGCTGCGCCGTTCTGGCAGTTTGGCTTCTCACGATTGAGTCGAGAGGGGCCATGCCGAGACGGAAGCAAGCGAGACGAACGACAGTGAAGGACATTCGAGCGATCTTGCGCCTGACCCACGAGCAGGGTCTTTCGGTGCGTGAAGTGTCGGAACGGCTGAAGATCAGCAAGACGACGGTGTCGACCTATTTGCTGCGGGCGCGGGAGGCCGGGCTGTCGGGTTGGCCGCTGCCGCCGGGCCACGACGACGCGACGCTTGGGCGGCTGCTGTTTGGCCGTGCCGGCCGTCCGCCACGCGACCTGAACGAACCGGACTTTGCGTTGATCGCCCGGGAGCTGAAGCGCAAGGGGGTGACGCTGACGCTGCTGTGGCAGGAGTATCGCGCCGCCCATCCCGACGGCTACGGCTACACCTGGTTCTGCGAGCACTTCGCCGCTTTCGAGCGCCGGACGAGCGCGACATTCCGCAATCGGCATGCGGCGGGCGCGGTGATGCAGACCGACTATGCCGGGCAGACGGTACCGGTGGTCGATCCTGTTAGCGGCGTCATTTTCCCGGCGCAGATCTTTGTCGGTGTGCTGGGCGCTTCCAATCTGACCTTCGCCTTTGCCAGCTCCAGCCAGAAACTGCCCGACTGGAT
>NZ_RZSA01001605.1:0-781 GCF_003998075.1 Mesorhizobium sp. M2A.F.Ca.ET.037.01.1.1
GCCTTGAGGAAGGTCTGCGGCACTTTCAGCCCGTCGGAGATCGCCTCGACGATTTGCTGGCGCACGGCCACCTGCGAGCGGTTCTTGAGATAATCCTCGGGCCGCATGTTGAGCTGGCGAAGGAGGTATTCGAACGTCCGGCGATCGAACTGGCCGCTGGGGCCCTTGAAAGCCGGATCCTCGCGCGTCAGTTCGGCCAGCCGGTCCTTGGAAAGGCCGAGGCCGAGCTTGCGCGCCTGTTCGTCGAGCACAGCGCCCGACACGAGCTGCGCCAGCACCTGATTGTCGACACCGAGCAGCTTGGCCTGTTCCTGGGTGACGCGCTGGCCATATTGCTGCGACAACATCGAGAGCTGACGATCGTAGGCGAGGCGGTATTCGTTGATCGAGACCTCGGTGCCGCCGGCAGTGATCACCGCGTGATGGCCGCCCAGAACGCCGCCCACCATGCGCGTGGTAATGCCCCAGGCGGCAAAGCTCAGGACCAGCAACAACAGCAGCGCTTTCGCGACCCAGGTGCCCGCCGCGCTTCTCAATATACCAAGCATGCATACTTCCGAGTTTTGCGCATTTTCGCGTGCGCCGAGTCTGAAACAAGCGCAATAGCGCCCTTCCGGTCCACTGTCGATTGCTTTGTGACCTGATTTTGGTAGTGAGGGCGCTGCTTAATGTCGCTCGGAGAACGCGTCCCATGACCCCTGGAATCCGCCCCCTTGTCGCCGGCAACTGGAAAATGAACGGCACCAGCGCCTCGCTCAACGAGCTGCGGTCGATCGGCAAC
>NZ_RZSA01001606.1:0-780 GCF_003998075.1 Mesorhizobium sp. M2A.F.Ca.ET.037.01.1.1
GGGCTTACTAGAGCGACGTTCGAGACCGAGCATCCGGTTGTTCGTGTCCACCCCCAAACCGGCGAGCGAACGCTGGTGCTCGGTTTTTACGTCAAACGTTTTGTTGACGTGCCGAAACATGACGGCCAAAAGCTATTCGATTTATTCGAGTCTCATATCACCGCACCGGAAAACACTGTGCGCTGGAACTGGAAGCAGGGCGATGTCGTTATCTGGGACAACCGCGCTACGATGCATTATGCAGCTAGGGATTACGGCGACGAGCCTCGCGTCGTTCGTCGCGTGGCCGTCGATGGCGAGGTACCCCTCAGCGTTGACGGCCGGTGCAGTGTCGCTCGTATCAAGATAATCAAGCAGCCTTCCGCGGCGTCGTCCACTAGCTGAGTCCGTGAAAACAAAGCCGGCCAAGACAATGGGGCCGCAGTGAACGACCCGGAATCCCGTTTTGGCGGGCAGCATCGATAAAAGAAGATTTCAACATACGCCTGGCAGACCTGGCAGCGACTTACTCTCCCGCGTCTTGAAGTACCCACTAATTGTCGAAACCGGGGGCGAGATCATTTCGGAACAAGGGGGCGGCATCCCTCGGAATCAGAGCTATGAGCGACAGAATTATCATCAACATGCGAGGTTCTGACCGCAGAGCCTTTGAAGTCTCGGCGCAAGCCGCGTCATTGGTTGGCGCCGATCGCGGTTGATGGCGAAGCCAGAGCCAAGCCGTCTGGATCAGCGTCGTTCGCAGCCTCGGATTGCCAGCTTTCGATATCTGCTGGTCGTGAT
>NZ_RZSA01001607.1:0-777 GCF_003998075.1 Mesorhizobium sp. M2A.F.Ca.ET.037.01.1.1
CCCGCCGATATTCTCGCCCACGGCCATGGCGATGTCGTTGGCCGATTTGACCAGCATCATCTTCAGCGCATTGTCGAGACGCATCACCGAGCCGGGCTTGAAGCCCATCTTGCTCGGCGGCTCGCCGGCCGAATGCTTGGTCACCTTGATCGGCGAATCGAGCGCCACCTCGCCGGCCTGAATGGCGCGGAAGGCGACATAGGCCGTCATCAGCTTGCTGAGCGAGGCCGGATACCAGCGCTTGAACGCGTCCTGATGCTCCAGAATGGAGCCGCTCTTGAGGTCGAACAGGACCACCGGATTGGCGCGCGCAACGCCGGCAAACGCCGGAAGCGCCAGCGCGCCCGCCAGCAACAGGTTGAGGAAATGCCTCTGCCGCATGATCAAATCCGAAATCGCCTCTTGCCGTAATCGCCACTGGGTCCGTAAGATTTCGTTACCCATCGCCAGCATAAATGCGGCCCGGCCCCTCGACCCGGACCCCATTGTTGCGGTGCTATTTACCCTATGTGACGCCAAAATGGCAAAGTTCAACACAATCACAATTGCTGAGCATCGGTTCTGAACCGACCGCCGCCAATCAACCGAGAGATGGACCGATCATGCCTATTCTCAACCGCGCCGCACAAATGCAGGAAGAAGTCGCCGGCTGGCGACGACATCTCCACCAGACGCCGGAGCTGAATTTCGACGTCTTCCAGACCGCCGGCTTCGTCACCGAGAAGCTGAAGGCCTTCGGCTGTGACGAAGTGGTGACGGGATTGGGCAAGACCGGCG
>NZ_RZSA01001608.1:0-777 GCF_003998075.1 Mesorhizobium sp. M2A.F.Ca.ET.037.01.1.1
ACGGGCAAGTGCATTTCTCTTGGGCGATCGATTTCTTCGAAGCCGGCCAGAATTCCGAATGGCTGCTTCCCAACCGCCTCTACGAGGGCTGCCGCTTCGGCGCCGTGCCGATCTCGATGGCCGGCACCGAAACCGGCCGGTTCCTCAAAGGGCAGGACATCGGCGTGCTTCTGTCCGAGGCGACGCCCGAAGGTCTTGAGGCGATGCTCGGCCGAATGGATCAGGACAGATACCGCGCCCTGAAGTCGCGGGTGTTGGCGCGCAATCCTCGGACCTGGAGCTACGACCGCAGCGACTGCGCGGCCTTCGTCGAAAAGCTGCGCGGCCTCACCGCCATGCCTTCGGCTTTTGCGGCGGCGGCATGATGGCAAAGGACGCGCAAAGACCGATGACGCAGGCAAATCCATCGATCCTGATTGTCATTCCCTGCCTCAACGAGGCGGCCCATATCGGCGGCCTGCTCGATCGGTTGCGGCCCGCGGCGGCACGGCTCGGCGGGCGCATCGTCGTCGCGGACGGCGGCAGCAGCGACGGCACGCAGGCCATCGTCGAAAAGATCGTGGCGAAGGATCCTCGGGTCATCCTGCTCGCCAATCCGAAGCGCCTGCAAAGCGCTGCCATCAATCTGGCGGTGGCGACCCTCGGCGAAGGCGCCGACTATCTCATCCGCATCGACGCGCATGGCGGTTATCCGGACGATTACTGCGACCGGCTGGTCGAGGAAGCCATTGCCACCGGCGCCGATTCGGTCGTCGTTTCGATGCTGACCGCCGGCAC
>NZ_RZSA01001609.1:0-776 GCF_003998075.1 Mesorhizobium sp. M2A.F.Ca.ET.037.01.1.1
ATTCCCAGGCCGCCATGCCGCACAGCAGAAGCAGGATGGTTCCGAAGAAGGCCGCCGTCGGCCAGGTCCACGCCATCCAGGAGAAGTCGAGATTCATGGTCACACCCTCCCCAGGGCGAAGCCCTTGGCGATGTAGTTACGGACGAACCAGATAACGACCGCGCCGGGGATCAGCGTCAGCACACCGGCCGCGGCGAGCAGGCCCCAGTCCATGCCGGCGGCCGAGACTGTGCGGGTCATGGTTGCGGCGATCGGCTTGGCGTCAGTCGTGGTCAGCGTGCGGGCGATCAGAAGCTCCACCCACGAGAACATGAAGCAGAAGAAGCAGGCGACGCCGATGCCGCTGGCGATCAGCGGCATGAAGATCTTCACGAAGAAGCGCGGGAAGGAGTAGCCGTCGATATAGGCGGTCTCGTCGATCTCCTTCGGCACGCCGGACATGAAGCCCTCGAGAATCCACACCGCCAGCGGCACGTTGAACAGGCAGTGGGCGAGCGCCACGGCGATATAAGTGTCGATGAGCCCGAAGGCCGAATAGAGCTGGAAGAACGGCAGCGCGAACACCGCCGGCGGCGCCATGCGGTTGGTCAGCAGCCAGAAGAACAGATGCTTGTCGCCGAGGAAGCGGTAGCGCGAGAAGGCATAGGCTGCCGGCAGCGCCACCGCCACCGAGATCACCATGTTCATCACCACATAGGTGATCGAGTTGATGTAGCCCGAATACCAGGATGCGTCGGTGAAGATGGTGCGGTAATTCGCGAGCGTCGGGTTGTGCG
>NZ_RZSA01000160.1:0-9058 GCF_003998075.1 Mesorhizobium sp. M2A.F.Ca.ET.037.01.1.1
CTACATAGAGGGACGCAGTTAGATTGGCGGAAGCTTCGGCGTCTCGGTCCCGATCCGTGCGCTCTTCGTCGGGCGCCTTCACCCACTCCCGTTCCAGCAGCTGCGAAAGGAGGTTCGCACAGCGCTCCGGGTATTCACGGGAGATCGGCCCGAGCGGTCCTGCGATGAAGAAAAATAGCACGCCTTCGTGAGTCTCGGTCTCTGCAATTTCGGTGACGATTGCCCACATCCGCTCGTGTGCCACGTCCCAAAGGACGTTTACGGCCTGGGCTACCTGCAGCCTTACGGTCGGCGCCGGATCATGCAGGCAAGCCTGCATGCGGTCGACTATGTCCGTCCGCACGCCGGCGAAGCGCGGCGCAAGGGCGACCAGGCTGGAGGCTGCATAGACCCGCACGTCCCAGTTTCCCCATCCCATCGGGTCCGAGGGCGCATCGACGGTTTCGGGATAGGGGCTAGCAGACAGGCGGTCAATTAGCGCGAGCAAGGTGTCGAGATCGGGCAAGCCGTTGACGCCCGGCTCGTAGGCAGAACTCTTGGCGATTCGTTCGACGCCGTTGCAAACCGCCCCCCAGCTTGAATGTACGAGCTGTTCGTGCGGCGCGTCGGCGATCCCGACATCTAGCGTAGCTACGAGCTCGACGACATGGCCCCATAGCGCGGTCAATGTCGTCGTGTCATCCTCATCTGTGCTTAATTTGATGTCGTTCTCGACTCGGCGGCTGGCGGATCGGATCTCGCGGTCAGGGCTGCGCTCCAGATCTGCGCCGCTACTCTGAAGCATGCTGTCAACAATATTGTCGGTTGAGCCCCAGCCGACCGACATGCTCATAAACGGTTGGTTGCCGATGAGCTCTCCGGCGGCGGCCATGTCCGCCCGGTAGGTTCTCATCTCGGATGTTGCTAACAACTCCTCGGGCAGGATCGACAGGAGGCGGCCGAGAACCGAGCGCCACCAGCGCGAAGCCCGCCCATCTGGGAAGAGACCGTCTGTAAGAGCCAGGCGTTCGAAGGCAGCCCTATCTTCCCCGGACCGAGCAGGGTAGGAAGCCGCCAGAAAGATGACCGCATCCCGCGCTAGGCCTTGGAGAGCCGTGAAATGTGGATCGCTGGCGAGCGGCCATAGTAGATCCTCGGCCACGCCCTGGCGGTCGGCCGCGGTGCCTAGAAGGCGCGCCCAGACGGCGGCGTTGGCCGGCAAGCTGAGGGTCGTCGTCACGGCTTGGCGGAAAGCCTCCGGCCCACACGACTTAAGGAAGTCCACGAAGGCGGTGAGGGGCTCTTCTTCTCGGGTGCTCTCCTCCCGCCAATCCTGCAGCGACAGCAGATCATCGACGACTCGAACCGTTTGCCCGGTGACGACGAGGTCCGTCGGTGCGCGATGCTCTTCACCACGCTTCTCAACGTCCAATCCCCGCACAGCTCCTATTACGGCGGCGGTACCGCCCACTGGATTTGCCTCTAAGAAAGGTTTCAGCGCTTCAGTCAGGTGCCAACGGGAATGCCGGTAGTCCTGCCGATGTGTTGACGTAAGTGGTAGAATGCGGCTCGCCGAACCGCCGATCCAGGTCTCGCTCTCATCTGTCACGTCGCGGGTGAACAATGTTGTGTAGATTCGTGCAACGAAGTCTGGATCGTGGGGAATAATCGGCCCGACGGCTTCTGCAAGTTCAGGTGCCTCTTGCGAAGCATGGGCATCAAATCGGTCATCGAGAATACGCTGCAGCAGGGCGCGGGACGCAGTGGGGTCAGATCCGTAGGATCGTGCGGTAAAGCGGATACCAGCGCTCGACAGGCGAGGATTTTCGGGCGCAAGCGACCAAGCGGTTACGAGGAGGCCGCGGGCTGCTGCCCCGAACATCTCCATAACGCTAGCGTCGGCCAGATCGGCGTTGTTGGCCAATGTCATCAGCAGAATGCGAGCTGCATCGGCGAGGTGAGGGTCGGCGCTCGCTGCCGCAGCTGAGGCTACCTTGGCCCAGGCCAGAGCTGCCGGCACGGTAAGGCTGCCGCGCTCTGCGATTGCCATTCCCGCGAAGCGCGCAAGTTGCGACAGCAGGCGAGCGACTGGCCGCGCGGGATCGATCGCTGCCCCTATCATATCGCAGAGACCCCCGACGTCTGTCGGTTCCTCGACCCGCTCGGCGGCGGTGCGCAGCGCAATGCTCAGTAGAACTGGATCTGGCTCAGCTTCGGCGGCCAAGTTCGCCAGAAAATGCCAGGTGACGGCTCGGCCTACCGCGTCATCCTGCCATACCTGCTCCAAGGCGAACCGCAATGCCGGCCCCAGCACGAGGCCGATTGAACGGTCGCCTGAGAGCTGGTGTCGCAATGCTTCGGTGTCGTCCCACGCGAGATAGAACCGTCCCGCGATGTGATCGAACAGGACGTGGTGGGCAAAGGCCACACGGTCGCCGGCCGCCACTAGGACGCCGGACTTCTTAACGTCATCTATCGCGTTGTTCTCGATATCGATGGCGCGAACGGTGAGTTGCCGTCGCTGCACCATGATAGTCACGGCTGCCCTCACCGCCCGTTGCAGTGCGTGGTTCGGAAGCCGGATGTCTTCGTATCGACGGATCAGTTCGGACTGAGTGCCGACTTTGCGGATAGATTGAGCTTCCACACCGGCGTCCAGAAGTTCGGCGGCGAGGGACAGATTGAAGATGTTCTTCAGCAGGTCCCGCAGCCTGTGGGGCGCTGTCTCATTCAGCTCGTCGAGTGTCGCCGACGCTGCCGAAACTGCGGCGAGTTCGTCGGACGATAGGCGCGGGATGTGGAAATGTCGGACATTGTCCAAACCCTTTTCTGCAAAGTTGAGGTTCGGAGGCGCGCCTGCAAAAGTTTCGCGAAAACGTCGGCCGTTACGCAAGTCGAAGCTGCGGATGGAAGCGACGATAGACCAGCGTGGGCCTACCTTCTCCACTGCGTCGGCGATGAAAGAAGCGATTACTGCTTCAGACGGGCCACCTCGTGAAGCGTCCAAGGCGTCGATGATGAAGACACCAGGCTGGTCGCCCGGCCAGGCCGCCAGCACTTCAATAGGATCGTGCGCCAGTCTCAATTCAGCTGCGAGGTCATTGCGCAAAGTTATCCCGGACAATCGCTCTACAGACAGAAATACCGTCGGTCCGGGTGCCTGAGCCAAACGCGCGGCCACGGCCAGCAGCACACCCGTCTTGCCCGCCCCAGGCTCGCCGGTGACTAGCAGACTTCCGCCGCCGGCCGCCGCTACTAGCGGCTCAAGGCAGTCGCGATTGATAGGAATGCCTAGGCCCAGGGGAAGCCTGGTGTGCTTTGCTAGGCGCCGTTGTTCGCTGGTAGAATAGGCGAGTAGTGCCTCGATATCTTTGTTGAAAGCTGGGGCTGAAATATCGACGTGGCCTTTGCCGCGCAATGCCCGCAGTAGGCCGCTTCGGTCGACGGGAGCGCCCGTCCTGATGAAGGTGCGGCACAAACCCAGTAAGCTCTCCATAGGCGCGGCGCCTGCATCGTCTCCACCGAAAAGTCGTCGCCCAAGCAAGCGCGAGGCCTCTCGCCATGTCGAACCCGTTGAATTCTCTGCAAAGCGGCTCACTCGAAATAAACGAGCCATTGCCACAAGGTGATCACTTGTCAGTGGCGACGCGACGCGACTTCTCCAAGCATGCTGGATATGGTCCTCGAAAAGGCTTAGTGCATCTCGTTTGTCTTGGGGGACTTGTGCTATGACGACGTCCCACACGCCGCCATGATCGAACATTCGGCACCCTGCTTCGAGAACATCGAGAGAACGAGGCGCGTCCTCAGCCACAGCCAACAGTGCAACATCGACCGCCGCGGCGAGGGGTGTCTGACCTAGCTGCACGTAGAGCTCTACGAGTTGTCCGAGAGTCTTGCCTAGCGCAGAATCGGCACCAACGGTCAGCGACGGCCGGGTCTTGCATTGAATGTAGATCGCTCCTCCGCCCTCTAGGTGCACGACGATGTCATCTAGGGCGTCACCAGTCTCGCACTGTATGCCGACGACGTTTGATGCGGTTGCGAGTCCAAACTGCGAGCCGATAGGCGTTTCCGCAAGCATTTGCGCTGCGAACCATGTGGCTACCGCTGCCTGAAACGCCATTCCGGCTTCGGTAGCTCGCCCGCCAGCCGTCTTGTTGTCATCAGTCATCGTGAAGATTCTTCGCTATTGTTAGCACCCAGGATGGGGAGGATATGCGTTGACATTCGAACTGCCAGTCTTTGCACACCGAGATTGACTGAGATCAAGCCGCGAAATGTTGGAAATGACGATGGAATCTCAGAACCCCTCGGAATCAGAAGCGCCTCTAGGCATCCATAGGTCTGAGAGCATTTCGGGCCCGTTATCGGGACCGCAGGCTGTAAAGGCAAGCTAACTCATTGAAAAAGCTGGTACGCCCAAGGGGAATCGAACCCCTGTTACCGCCGTGAAAGGGCGGTGTCCTAACCGCTAGACGATGGGCGCGCTCAGACGAAGCGGCTTATAATTGCGTTGTCGCCAACCGGCAACCCATCTGCCGCCACATGCGACAACTTTTTTCAAAAGGCTGCAAAAGCCGGCTTTTCGGGGCAGGGCAGGGTTGCGGCCGCATTCGGTCACGCACCTCTGGAGATTGGCTGGGAGGCCAGTCGCGGTCGTCATTCCATGGCGGAGCAAGGAGCGAAGCGACGCGTGCAGACCATAGAATCCATTCCGTGACGCTGACGTATCGCATCGGTGCAGAATCTGCGCCGCTCTACCCTACGGTTGAGGTAACGGCATGGATCCTCGGGTCTGCGCGTCCGCTTCGCTCCTGCCCCGCCCGTGGATGACGAAGTTCAGTAAGCTTCAGCCAATCGCGAACGTCGCTGACGGTTTGTCGAAACAAACGACGGCGTCGGCGGTGATCGGCTCTCAATCGGTCAACCCGGCTATGCGCACTGGGCAAAGCCGAGTATCAGCCGTCCTCGCCGCCGCCGCTGCGGCGACGGCAGCGCCAGTTCCAGTCGCGCTCGGGACCGACGTCGATATGGACGGATTCGGTGTGGCAGTAGGTGCCGACGCCGCCGCGGCCGGGCATCGAGCGGACGTAGCTCGCCAGTTCCCACTTCGAGACGCCGGGCAACTGGATGTCGGCGGCGGCGCAGTACATGTGCAGCGAGTTCTTGGCGCCGTTGGCGCGGCGGTTGCGCGAGGGATCGCGGTAGCCGGAGGTGACGACCATCTTGCGGCCGAAATGGCCCTCGATCGTCTTCAGCACCCGCACCAGCGACGGCTTGAGGCAGGCGACGTCGACGCTTTCGTTCTGCTTCAGAAGGCCGTTGGGCGCGAGCCTTGCCATGCCGGCGGCCGAGGCCACCTGGTAGGAACCGCCGCCGCCCTCATCCTCGTTGAGGTCGACGTCGCTCTCGTCGTCAATGCCGGACTTGCGCTTGATCTCGAACAGCGCGGTCTGGCGCACGCCGGGAAGGGCATCGGCGCCGGTGATGTGGTAGCTCGGGTCGTCGAGCGAGGCGAGCTGTACCGGCTTCGCGGCGGGCGTCGCGGAGGCCAGCTCAACAATCGGCTTGGCGGGGGCGGCCGCGGCGGTTGCGGTCTTGGCCTGCGCCGCCGGTTGGTCGCTGGAGCGCGAATTGATCAGCGGCGCGGGCGCGGCCGAGGCCGGCGTGGTGCTGAACAGCGAGGCAAACAGGCCCTTCTTCGGCGCGGCGACCTGCGGCTGCGCCGGCCCGCCCGCGGTCACATAGACGCCGTTGCTCATGGCCTGCGTGGTCGCCTGCGCCTTCGACGCAATGGCGGCGGCATCGCCGGCGGCCACCTGCTGGGAGACGCCTTGTGTCTGTTCCGCCGTCTGCGCCGGCTGAACCAGCGGTTGCGGTGTGTTGCCGGCAATCGCGGCGGCGCCCGCGGGCACGGCGACGTCAGGGAAGGCGGCTTGCGGTCGCGTCTCCGGCACATAGGCGACCTTCTCGGGCAAAGGCGTGTCGCCTTCGCTCATCACGGTCGCTGCCGCATCGGTGGTCGCGGATGCCGTCTGAGCCGACGAATCGGCGGCTGTTGCCGTCTTGGTGCCGGATGTCGCGCTCATTTCGGTGGCGGTTGAATTGTAGGCGGGCGAAACGACCGACATCGTCGGGTCGCCGGTCGACGTGCAGGAGGCCAGAAGCACGGGGAAAAGCGCTGCCGCGATGCTGCGGCTTTCCCTTCGCCCGAGACGCCAACCTACTGATTTCAAAACAAATTCCCCCTCAGCATCCGGTCGGTTCGTCATCGCCGTGCCACTCCAGCATCGCGCCGCGATAACCCTCCTGTTCCCAACCGGAAACGGGACATGTGTCGAATCTGCAAGCCTCGGAATTAATCTGCGTCGGAAGGTGATTTGAGGCCGTGAAACGATTGACGCCACCATTTCGCCCTGTTTTGGCGGCCCGTCAACTCACCAGACATTACAGTCCGTTACACACGCACCTTGACATAGGTGCCCGGAGCATCTCCCAAGGTTTTCATACGCTTGCCGGGCTTGCGGGCGGGCACGCGGATGTTGTCCTGGTTCTCGATCCAATGCTGCCAGTGCGTCCACCATGACCCCGGATGCTCATGCGCCGCGGCGAGCCAGGCGTTGAAATCGCCCACCGGCTTGCCGCCGGTCCAGTACTGATATTTCCTGGCGGCAGGCGGGTTGACGACGCCGGCGATATGGCCGGAACCCGCCATCACATACTCCACGTCGCCGCCGAAAAACCGCGAGCCCAGGAACACCGAGAGCGCCGGCGCGATGTGGTCTTCCTTCGTGGCAAGGTTGTAGACGGGGATGGTGATGTCGGCCAGCGACACCGTGCGACCGGCCAGCTCCATCGTGCCGCGCGAGAGATTGTTCTCCAGATAGCAGTTGCGCAGATAGAAGGAGTGGTTGGCCGCCGCCATGCGCGTGGAATCGGAATTCCAGTAGAGCAGGTCGAAGGGCAGGGGCTCCTTGCCGCGCATGTAGTTGTTGATGACATAGGGCCAGATCAGATCGCCCGAGCGCAGCATGTTGAAGGCGGTGGCCATCTTGGTGCCTTCGAGATAGCCCTTCTCGCTCATCGAGCGCTCGACAGCGGCAACCTGGTCCTCGTCGACGAAGACCTTGAGGTCGCCGGCATAGGTGAAGTCGACCTGGGTGGTGAAGAAGGTGGCCGATTTGATGCGGTTGTCGCCTTCCTGCGCCAGCAGCGCGAGAGCCGCGCCAAGCAGCGTGCCGCCGACGCAATAGCCGATGGCGTTGACTTCCTTCTCGCCGGTCGCTTTCTCCACCATGTCGAGACCGTATTGCAGGCCTTCGCGGATATAGGCCTCCCAGCCCTTGGCGCCGTGGCGCTCGTCGGGGTTGATCCAGGAGATGACGAAGACGGTGTGGCCCTGCTCGATCGCCCAGCGGATGAAGGATTTCTGCGGGTTGAGGTCGAGGATGTAGAATTTGTTGATCCATGGCGGGCAGATCAGCAGCGGGCGCTTCAGCACCGTTTCGGTCACCGGATCGTACTGGATGATCTCGGCGACATCGCTGCGGCCGATGACCTTGCCGGGCGTGGTGGCGATGTTCTTGCCGATTTCGAAAGGCGTGTAGTCGGCCTGGCGCAGCTTCAGGTCGCCGCGCCCGGCGGCGATGTCCTCGGCCAGCATCTTCATGCCGCGCACCAGGTTCTCGCCATTCGAGGCGACCGTCTCGCGGAACAGCTCCGGATTGGTCAGGATGAAGTTCGACGGCGCGATCGCGTTCGACACCTGCTTGACGTAGAAGCTCGCCTTGTGGCGGGTGTGGTCGTCCAGGCCCTCGGCGTGCTCGACCAGCTCGTTCGCCCAGCGCGAGGTGACGAGATAGGCCTGCTTGAGGAAATCGAAGAAGGCGTTGCGGCCCCATTCGGGGTCCTGGAAGCGCTTGTCGCCGCGCTCGGGCTGAACCGCGTCCTGTGGCGCCTCGGCATTGGGATTGACCTTCTGGATGGCGTTGGCCCAGACCGTCATATAGCCGGCGAACAGCCGCGTCTGCGCTTCGAGCGCGCGCTGCGGATCGCCAAGCCAGTACTCCGAGAGCTTGGAGAATGTCTTGACCATGTCGACGACCGGTTCGGCGACATGATCGCGCACCTCACCCTTCTCGCGCGGTTCGGTCCAGGCGGACGCCGCCTTGCCGGCCTGTTCGATCATGCGCGCCATATTCAAGGCGAAGCGCTCGGGATCCTTCACCAGATATTGCTCGATGGCCGAAGGTCCGCCATTTTCCGCTTTGTCCGAATCGTCAGTTTTGGACATGGTCCGCGGGGTTCCTCCCGGAGCGTTTTCTTGACATATTACCATGGGACATCTGACCGGGTCCAATTCGCAGTAACCCGGCTGCCAGGAAAACAATATGACGATAAATGTTGGCGGGACTTTTTTTCTCAGGTTCGGTTCGATCTCCCGCAAGGCGGTCCTGGCCGCGCTGGTCGGCGTGCTGCTGCCCGCCGGCGGCTGCACGAGCACCAGCACCAACAATGCAGCGCCGACGGCCGTGACCGAAGGCCCGAAGGACACCGGCTCCTACCCGAACCTCAACATTCCGCCGCAGGTGGCCGCCAAGCAACTCACCAAGGTGGAGACCGCGGCGAACCTGGCAAGGCTCAAGGCCGAGCAGCAGGCGCAGGCCGCCAAGGGCGGCAGCGTCAAGGCGCCGGCGAATTCCGCGGCGCTGAAGACGCTTGCCAAGACGCATGGTGGCGACACGCTGAAACAGATCGAGGGCAAATGCGACCCGACCCTCGACCCTAACTGCAATTAGGTTTATATCGCGCGCCGAAAGCGCCCCCTTCGATCGTGTCTGGAAATCCAATGGAAGAATTTCACAAGGTCCGCCGGCTTCCGCCTTACGTGTTCGAGCAGGTCAACCGGCTGAAGGCCAGCGCCCGCTCGCGCGGCGCCGACATCATCGACCTTGGGATGGGCAATCCGGACCTGCCGACGCCGAAGGCCATCGTCGACAAATTGTGCGAAGTGGTGCGCGATCCGCGCACGCATCGCTATTCCTCCTCGCGCGGCATTCCGGGCCTGCGCCGCGCC
>NZ_RZSA01001610.1:0-776 GCF_003998075.1 Mesorhizobium sp. M2A.F.Ca.ET.037.01.1.1
AGACCCGAGGATCCATTCCGTTACCTCGATCGTAGGCGCGGCGAGCAGAATTCTGGATCGCCGCAACGCTTCGAAGTCACGGAATGGATCCTCGGGTCTGCGCCGCGTCGCTTCGCTCCTTGCTCCGCCCGTGGATGACGAAGTCACAGGCGTTTCCGCCAAACATTCGACGTCCAGAGAACTTCTGGGCAACGCCTCAGTGCACCAGAAACTCCCCATCGACCTTCCGCCACTCATTCGGCGCGACGAGCCTCTGGTGGGTATACGTCACCGAATGCAGCGGTCCGTCGAGCTTGGTCTTCCAGAATTCGATGAAGCGGATCAGCACCGGGAATTGCGGCGCTATGTCGTAATCCTGCCAGACAAAGCTTTGCAGCAGGTGCGGGTGGTCCGGATAGTGGTAAAGGATCTTGGCCGTGGTCAGCCCATATCCCCTGAGCATCAGGTCCATTTCGGAATTGTCGCGCATTGCGTTTCCTTGGTTGATTCTCCTTCCTCCCAACGCCGAATTGTGCGCACGGTTGCTTAACTGTCTATGGTTTTTTGCGAGGTCCCTAAAAATTTTTCTCATTAAAACAGGCGGTTAGCAGCCGCCCAGCGGGAGTGCTAGTAGCCTTGGGCGCTTGCCCCTGCGTCATCCCGCCGCGCGAATCCAACGTCTAATATTGCCGCCACGACGGAACTGTTAATAATGCCCGCGAATTCGCGGCCGTTTTGCCGCGATGCCGCTGGCGGCTCAAGCCGGCGAGAGTGGTTTGGGAGGAAAGCAGAAAATG
>NZ_RZSA01001611.1:0-776 GCF_003998075.1 Mesorhizobium sp. M2A.F.Ca.ET.037.01.1.1
AAGAATTACGGCGCGGTTGCCGCGCTACGCAACGCTTCGCTGTCCGTGCTGCCGGGTGAGGTCCACGCGCTGATGGGCGCCAACGGCGCCGGCAAGTCGACGCTGGTGAAGATCCTGACCGGGGCGATAAAGGCGGATGCAGGGCGCATCCTGATCCGCGGCCAGCAGCTCGATGTCCGCTCCCCCGCGGCCGCCCGCCGCGCCGGGCTGCTGCCGGTCTATCAGGAACCGTCGCTGATTCCGGATCTCGACGTCCTCTCCAATCTCAGGCTCACCGGCACGCCGGTCGAGCCCTTCCGCGCATGGGTGCGCGAGCTCGGCATTCCCGACCTCGACATCCGCGAGACGGCCCGCCATATCCCTCTGGCCATCCTGCGCGTGCTCGACCTGGCGCGCGCTCTGGCCGTCGAGCCCGACGTGCTGCTGCTCGACGAGATGACCGCGGCGCTGCCGGCGAACCTCGCCGAGAAAGTGCTGGAAGTCGTGCGCCGCCAGGGTGACGCCGGCCGCTCGGTCATCTTCATCTCGCACCGTTTCGTCGAGATCTCCGCGCTCTGCGACCGCGCCACCGTGCTGCGCGACGGCTCCACCGTCGGCGTCGTCGACATCGAGCCGGGCGTCGAGGAAGGAATAGTCGAGATGATGCTCGGCACCCGCATCGAGAAGACGCGCGTCGCCGCGCGAGCGGCGAATGATGTGGCGGTTGCGGCCGGCGGCCGTCCGCGCCTGTCCGTCCGCAACCTGCAGCTCGGCACCAAGCTCAACGACGTCTCCTT
>NZ_RZSA01001612.1:0-773 GCF_003998075.1 Mesorhizobium sp. M2A.F.Ca.ET.037.01.1.1
GGCGGCGACCGTGGTCCGCGCCGTCCGCGCGAAAGCTCTGAAGGGGGTGCAGAATAATGGTCGACATCAACCAGATCCCGACCCGGCGCCCGTTCCATCGCCGCCGCAAGACCTGCCCGTTCTCCGGCGCCAATGCGCCCAAGATCGACTACAAGGACGTGCGTCTCCTGCAGCGCTACATTTCCGAGCGCGGCAAGATCGTGCCGTCGCGCATCACCGCCGTCAGCCAGAAGAAGCAGCGCGAACTCGCCAAGGCGATCAAGCGCGCCCGCTTCCTCGGCCTGCTGCCCTACGTGGTTCGCTGATATGTTCGACCGGGCGGCTTTGCCGCCCGGTCTTTTCACCGGCGCGGCGGGCGCGTCGGGTTGACCCTCAAATCCCGAGTTGGGGCGATTGCCTCTAACTGCCCAGACAGGCAGGACAGCGACAAAAGCGGCGAGGTCGCACCAAGCTTCCTGACCTGTTCCTATTCATTCAACGTCGATCGTTGATCGACGCCCAGACGAAGGAACGAAACCATGGAAGTCATTCTCCTCGAGCGCATTTCCCGCCTCGGCCAGATGGGCGAGACCGTGAAGGTCAAGGACGGGTTCGCCCGCAATTTCCTGCTCCCGCGGGGCAAGGCGCTGCGCGCCAACGAAGCCAACAAGAAGAAGTTCGAGGGCCAGCGCGCCCAGCTCGAAGCCCGCAACCTGGAGCGCAAGTCCGAGGCCTCCAAGATCGCCGAGACGCTCGACGGCAAGAGCTTCATCGTCGTGCGCTCGGCCGGCGAG
>NZ_RZSA01001613.1:0-769 GCF_003998075.1 Mesorhizobium sp. M2A.F.Ca.ET.037.01.1.1
GCCTTCACCGGGCCGGTCATGGTCGATTGCCGCTTCAGCGTGTCGGCTTCCGCCGCTGCCGCCTGGGCAGCGCGCCGGGCCGCGGCGATGAAATCCGACTTAGCGGCATCGCTGTCGGTGCGCCGGGCCGGCTGCCCGCCGCGCTCGTCTCGCACCCGCTTCATGATGGCATTGAGGTCCGGCGCACCGGAACCGGGCTCCAACGGCCGGTTGGCCGCCTTGGGGTCGAGTGGTTCGTCGATGTCGACGCCCGGCACGTCGCCGACCGGCGCCGAGCCGGCAAGCGGCTGCGTGTCCGCGTCCTTCTTGCTCTTGAAAGCGCGCGCCAGGCCGCTGAGCATGGATTTCCTGCGGCCGGCCGTCTCGCTCCTGTCGCCGACCGCATCCGGTCCCAGCGCCGCCATGGCGGCTGCTGCAGCAGCCTCGGCGGGCGTGCGCGGTACGCTCGGCTCGTCGCGCATGATCTCCGCGGCGCGGCCTTCAAGGCTAGCCATGTCTCCGGTGAGCGGCAGCGGCTGGTCGATATCCATCGAAGGCGCGTCCTGCACCGCGATCTTGCCGCCGCGGCCGCCGCGCTTGCTGGCCGGTTGCGGATCGACCAGCTCGCTGACCGCCTCGCTGGTCTCGGTCGCTTCCAGCGAGCCCAGCCTGTCGACGATCTTGAGCAGCGTGTCGTGGATTGCCTCGAAAGTCCGCGAATTGCGTTCGTCGGAGCGGCGGGGGGGCGCTTCGAGCGGCTTCAGATCCTGGGCGAGGGCGGCAACGGCGG
>NZ_RZSA01001614.1:0-764 GCF_003998075.1 Mesorhizobium sp. M2A.F.Ca.ET.037.01.1.1
CGCTGCAAGTGCATCGCCTGGTTGAAGGCGTCGCGGGCATCGTCGAGCGCGGCGGTTTCGAGTGCCGGCCATTGCCGCGCCCGCTTGATCAGTTCCACCGCCCGCTCCCAGATGCCGCCGCAGCCGGCGCGCTCGATGGTGGCGATGACCGCGCCGCGCTCGTCGGCCGCGTCATGCGCCATGGCGTCGAGGATGGCCGCGTGCAGTTTGCGCAAATCCGAATTGGCGAGGTCGAGGAATTCGACATGGGCGAAATTCTCGTCGATCAGCGCCGGGTGGTTGACCAGAGCCACGATGATCGTGGCCTCGCGCACCGACATCCCCTCGCCAGCGCGTTTGACCAGCGCCGAGCGGCCCAGGCTCTCGGTGATCGCGGCGCGCCCGCCGACAAAGCCCCGGCCAAACGCCCCGCCTGGCGCCGAACCCCTGCCGCGCTCGCCCGGCCGGCCGTCGGAGCGTCCGCCATGGCCCTGCCGCACCGCGCGTTGCGAGCCGAAGAAGCTCCGCACCCGCTCGCGCATTTCCTGCTGATATTGGTAGCGCGTGCTTTCGTCGCGGATACGGCCGGCGAGTTCTCCCACCGTCTTTTCCAGCCCCGCGCGCCGCTCCGGTGTGTCGAAAACACCGCCGGCCGTCTCGCGCATCCACAAAAGGTCGACAAGCGGCCGCGCCTCCGAAAGCACGGCGCGGAACGCATCCGGCCCATCGGCCCTGACCAGATCGTCCGGGTCCTTGCCATCGGGCAGCAGCGCAAAGCGCACGCG
>NZ_RZSA01001615.1:0-762 GCF_003998075.1 Mesorhizobium sp. M2A.F.Ca.ET.037.01.1.1
GCCGGTTATGTGGGCGTCCTGCGTGTCCTCGACTTTGCACCAAGGATAATTGTTGACGGTCTTGCAGCCGTAATTCTTGACGGCCGAGCCGTTGGGCAGGCGCGCTTCGATCTTTCCGCCTGACGAAGCGGTAGCGCGAATATTGAGCAGATCGTCCGGCGCGAGACCACCGATGATCGAGATGATTGTGCCTGGCGCATCCTGAGCCAAGGCCGGGAGAGCGGCCAGGCACAAAGGAGCGGCGATCAGCAGCGACGATCGGAGCGTGACTTTGCGCTTCATCCCTCGGCCATAAGCAATGCACTTCAATCGTGGCGCTCAATCCTGGATACGAGCTGCGCTCAATCCTTCATAAAACCGGTCCGCAGCGCATGCGCCCATTCCGGCCTTCCCGCTTGTTCGGCCTGCTTTGCGGCGGCTTCATGGTCGTAGTCGACGGCGATGCTCTCGAAGCGGCTGGGACTGCCGTCCTTGCCGAGCTCGACGATACCATAGCGGGCGTGCGGTGAGCCTTGCTCCGAGACATGCGCCGGCGGCGTGTCGTCGTCATAGGCCGGGCAGCCGACGCTGCCGGGATTGAAGATGACCGGACCGCCGGGAATTTGGATCAGCTCGTTGCGGTGGCTGTGGCCACACAGCACCAGGCGACAGGCCGGATCGAGCGGGTTCAGCCGGCGCCTGATCGCGGCCAGCGGGGCGCGCACCAGCTGGCCATCGACAATGGCGTCGGCGAGATATTTCTCGTCATGGTCCGGCCGGGCG
>NZ_RZSA01001616.1:0-757 GCF_003998075.1 Mesorhizobium sp. M2A.F.Ca.ET.037.01.1.1
TGCAAAACCCTCTCAGGGGGAGAAGGTGTCGCCGAAGGCGACGGATGAGGGGTGCTCCAGGGAATGCCGCCGTCCCACTCCGCTGGAACACCCCTCATCCGTCTCGGCGCTACGCGCCGATCCACCTTCTCCCACAAGGGGAGAAGGGAAAGATTGCGCTACTCCACCCAATCCACCACCAGCGCCACCACCCCGAATACCGCGCCTGTCGCGCACACCGCGGTCCAGCCGCCCCAGGCCCAGGCGAGGCCGGCCAGCAGCGAGCCGATCGCGCCACCGATGAAGAAGATGCCGACGAACAGCCCGTTGATGCGGCCGCGCGCCTTGGGCTGCAGGAGATTCACCGCGCGGCGGCCCAGCGTCTGGTCGCCGGTGACGCCGATATCGAGCAGCACGGCGCTGACGCCCATGAGGATGAGCGGCAGCCACGCCCCGCCGGCCTTGGCCGCGCCCGCCCATGCGGCAAGGCAGAGCGCCGCGATCAGCACGAGATGGCAGAGGACCGTTGCGGAGCGCGTGAAGCCGCGGTCGCCGGCGCGGCCGAAGACAGGCGTCACCGCCGCACCCCCGGCGCCGACCAGCGCGAAAAGCGCAATGCCTTTCTGGCCTAGGTCGAAGGGCGGAGCGGCGAGGCGCAGCGCCACCGCCGTCCAGAACACGCTGAAGGCGACCATCACCAGGCTCGCCGTGAAGGCGCGGCGGCGCAGCACCGGTTCCTGGCGCAGAAGCAGAACCAACGAGGCGATGAGCCCCGCAT
>NZ_RZSA01001617.1:0-753 GCF_003998075.1 Mesorhizobium sp. M2A.F.Ca.ET.037.01.1.1
CCGGTCGACGACAAAGAGACTTACTCGATGCTGTCGCGCGGCGAGGTCGTCGGCGTGTTCCAGGTTGAAAGTGCCGGCATGCGCAAGGCGCTGATCGGCATGCGACCGGACTGCATCGAGGACATTATCGCGCTGGTGGCGCTCTACCGTCCCGGCCCGATGGAGAACATCCCGACCTACAATGCCAGAAAGCATGGCGAGGAGGAGATGGCCTCGATCCATCCCAAGATCGATCATCTGGTGAAGGAGACGCAAGGCGTCATCGTGTACCAGGAACAGGTGATGCAGATCGCGCAGGAACTGTCCGGCTATTCGCTCGGCGAAGCCGACCTTCTGCGCCGCGCCATGGGCAAGAAGATCCGCGCCGAGATGGACAAGCAGCGCGAGCGCTTCGTGTCCGGCGCGGTCGAGCGCGGCGTCTCCAAGCCGCAGGCCGACTTCATCTTCGATCTCCTGGCGAAGTTCGCCGACTACGGCTTCAACAAGTCGCACGCGGCGGCCTACGCTGTCGTCTCCTACCAGACCGCCTATCTCAAGGCGCATTATCCGGTCGAGTTCCTGGCGGCGTCGATGACGCTCGACATGAGCAACACAGACAAGCTGGCCGACTTCCGCCAGGATGCCATGCGCCTCGGCATCGAGGTGGTGGCGCCGTCGGTGATGACCAGCTTCCGCCCGTTCGAAGTGGGTGAAAACAAGATCTTCTATTCGCTGGCGGCGCTGAAGGGCGTCGGCGACGCGGCGGTTGAGCAT
>NZ_RZSA01001618.1:0-752 GCF_003998075.1 Mesorhizobium sp. M2A.F.Ca.ET.037.01.1.1
TCCTCGCCCCGCAATTCGTGCATCAGCGCCCAGCGCCGGCCGGAAATGATGGCGACCTCGGTCGCGCCCGCCTGCCGATGGCGGAAGCTGTCGGCTCCCGGCTTGTCGATGTCGAAGTCATGGTGGGCATGCTTCACCGTCGAAACCGTCCAGCCGCGCGCGACCAGCTCGGCGACCAGCTTTTCCGTCAGGGTCGTCTTGCCGGAATTCTTCCAGCCGGTGATGCCGAATACGCGTCTCATGGCCTGAGGCTTTGCAACAGACGCTCCGCCACCGCAAGGTCGTCGGGCGTGTTGATGTTGAAGAACGGATCGATCTTTTGGCCGCCCGCCTCGATCATCGGGAATTCGACCTCGACATGGCCATGGCGCTCCATGAATGCGGAAACCCGCCGGCTGTCCTCGTCGACCAGGAAATGACGCAGGGCGTCGCGCAGGCCGATTGGCCAGAGCGCGAAGGTCGGATGCCACCTGCCGCCCGAACTGGCGACGGCGATCACGCCCGGCCGGTCGCGGGTTGCGGCGGCCAGGCGCTCGACGAGGTCGTCGGGGAAGAATGGCGTGTCGCCGGCGGCGCTCATCAGCCACCGGCAGCTTGTCTGCCCGGCCGCCCATTCGAGGCCGGCGAGGATACCCGCCAGCGGTCCGGCATGGCCTAGCACCGTGTCCTCGATCACCGGCAGCCCCATGCCGGCAAATCGCGCCGGATCGCCATTCGCGTTGAGCCCGAGCATCGCGACCTGTGGCTTCAAT
>NZ_RZSA01001619.1:0-749 GCF_003998075.1 Mesorhizobium sp. M2A.F.Ca.ET.037.01.1.1
CACCAGCACCGAGGCGATCAGCGCGACGCCGGCGGCGGCGCGGATCGCCGTCCCCAGTTGCGCGACCAGCCGGTTGACGATGTCGAGCGCGTCCTTAACGCGCACCGTCGTCACCGCCGGGAAGGCGCGGGTGACGGCGTTGAGCAGCCTTGCGTCGTCGGCCGTGGAGGCTTGTTTGTCGGTCAGCGTCGCCAGCCAGCCATGCGGCGCCCCGGCAAAGGCGTTGGGCGAGAACACCATGACGAAGTTGATGCCCATCGTCTCCCACTGCACCTGGCGAAAATTGGCGATCTTCGCCGTGACGTTGCGCCCCAGCACATTGACGGTGACGCTGTCGCCGAGCTTCAGCCCGATCGCCTTGCCCTCCTCGGCCGAGAACGACACCAGCGGCTCGCCGGAATAGTCCTGCGGCCACCAGGCACCTTCGGTCAGCGTTGCGTTTTCCGGCTGCCTGGCCTCATAGGTCAGGCCACGGTCGCCGCGCAGCACCCAGGCGCCGTCGGCCGGGATCTTCACCTTGTCGACATCGACGCCGTTGAGCGCCATGATGCGGCCGCGCAGCATCGGCACCTTGACCAGTGTTCCCCGTGGCGACTCCTTGCTCACCAGGCTGGCGAAGGCATCGACGTCGCTGCTCTGGATGTCGACGAAGAAGAAGTTCGGCGCCCGCTCCGGCAGGCTGCCGGAGATCTGCCGCCTGAGATTCCCGTCGATCAGCGCCAGCGTCACCAGCAGCGTCAGCCCGAGAC
>NZ_RZSA01000161.1:0-9049 GCF_003998075.1 Mesorhizobium sp. M2A.F.Ca.ET.037.01.1.1
CAGCGGTTCTCGAAGAGATCGGCAAAGCCCGCATCGGGTGCGGACTTTTCGGTGCCGGCCAGCGGATGACCGGGAATGAAGTGCACGCCTTCCGGCACGTGCGGCTCGATCTGCGCGATGACGGAAGCCTTGGTCGAGCCGACATCGGTGAGGATGGCGCCCTTCTTCAGCGCCGGCGCGATCTCGGCCGCGACCTCGCCGGACGAGCCGACCGGGACCGAGACGATGATGAGATCGGCATCGCCCACCGCTTCTTTTGCCTCCGTCGTGTAGGAATCGCCAAGGCCCAACTCCTCGGCGCGCTTCAGCGTCGATGCGCTGCGCGTCGCGATGGCGATATGACGCGCCAGGCCTTCACGGCGGATGACGCGGGCGAGCGACGAGCCGATCAGGCCGATGCCGACCAGCGCTATTTTCTCGAACATCGGTGATGCCATGGTGTCTAGCTTTTCAGGAAGGTCTTCAGCGCGTCAATGACGCCGCGGTTGGCTTCCTCGGTGCCGACGCTCATGCGCAGCGCGTTGGGAAAGCCGTAGCCGGTGACGCGGCGCAGGATATAGCCGCGCGCGCTCAGGTAATCGTCCGCGGCCGCCGCCGAATGTTCCTTGTCGTCGGGAAAATGGATCAGCACGAAATTGCCGACGCTGGGCGTGACGCGCAGGCCGAGCCCGGTCAGCTCCGCGCTGAGCCATGTCAGCCATTTCTCGTTATGCGTCACGCTGCGCTCAATATGGGCGCGGTCGCGGATGGAGGCGATGCCAGCCTCGATCGCGGTGGCGTTGACGTTGAAGGGGCCGCGAATACGGTTGATGGCATCGACGATATGCGCCGGCCCGTACATCCAGCCCACGCGCGCCCCGCCGAGGCCGAGCTTGGAGAAGGTGCGTGTCATCACCACGTTCTCGGCGCTGCCGGCAAGCTCGATGCCGGCTTCATAGTCGTTGCGCCGCACATATTCGGCGTAAGCCGCATCAAGCACCAGAAGCACGTTCTTCGGCAGGCCGGCATGCAGCCGCCGCACCTCGCTGAACGGCAGGTAGGTGCCGGTCGGATTGTTCGGATTGGCAAGGAACACGATACGCGTCTTGGGCGTAACCGCGGCGAGGATCGCGTCGACATCGGCGCGCTCGTCGGTTTCCTTCACCGCCACCGGCTTGGCGCCCGTCGCCTGGATGTAGATCTTGTAGACCATGAAGGCGTGTTCGGTGAACACGGCCTCGTCGCCCGGCGCGAGATAGGTCTGCGCCAGAAGCCCCAGGATCTCGTCCGAGCCGTTGGAGCAGATGATGTTCGCAGGGTTCAGCCCATGCACCTCGCCGATCGCCTCGCGCAGCCGCCGCGCGGTGCCGTCGGGATAGACGTCGAGCTTCGCCGCCACCTCGCGCGCGGCCTCGATCGCCTTCGGCGAAGGCCCCAGGGGATTTTCGTTCGACGACAGCTTGTAGACTTTCGTCACGCCGGCCGGCGCGCTGCTTTTTCCCGGCACATAGGCCTCGATGTCCATGATGCCCACGCGGGGCGTCGGACGGGGCTGATCCTGCTTCATGTCACAAATCCGTCGAGAAGGCCTCAAGGCCGCAGCGGAAATACAGGCCACGGGCTGCAATGTCGAGTGCTGGCGCTGCGGCAGCCCCTGTCGGCATAGAGGCTACCCCCGTTGACGAACAGCGGCTCCGGTCCTAGAAGGTCAGCCAGACTTCCGTGGTGATTTGGCCGGTCGGCTTGCAGCCACGTTAAACAACTCGCTAAAGGGCCGTTTGCAACCTGTAACCGGCTTTGCGACGGCAAGCCGGTTTTTTGTTGTCCGCCGCCGGCCGGACACTGCGTCGTGTCGAGACCGATGCGGGACAGGATCGAGGACGGACATGGCCGCTCAGCGCGCTGCAAGAACCAACGACGAGGCCGACCATCCGTCGAGCCCGGTGCTGCAGTTCGGCCCCGACAAGCCGCTGAAGCTCGACGCCGGCACGCTGCTCTCGCCTTTCCAGATCGCCTACCAGACCTACGGCAGCTTGAACGACGCGCGCTCCAACGCCATTCTCGTCTGCCATGCCCTGACTGGCGACCAGCACGTCGCCAACACCAATCCGGTGACCGGCAAGCCGGGCTGGTGGGAAGTGCTGATCGGTCCCGGCAGGATCATCGACACCAACCGCTTCTTCGTCATCTGCGCAAACGTCATCGGCGGCTGCCTCGGCTCGACCGGCCCGGCCTCGACCAATCCAGCGACCGGCAAGCCTTACGGCCTGGACCTGCCGATCATCACCATACGCGACATGGTGCGCGCGCAGGCGATGCTGGTCGATCATTTCGGCATCGAAAAGCTATTTTGCGTGCTCGGCGGCTCGATGGGCGGCATGCAGGTGCTGGAATGGGCGGCGAGCTATCCGGAGCGGGTCTTCTCGGCGCTGCCGATCGCCACCGGCGCCCGCCATTCCTCGCAGAACATCGCCTTCCACGAGGTCGGCCGGCAGGCGGTCATGGCCGATCCGGACTGGCATGGCGGCAAATATCTCGAGTTCGGCAAGCGCCCGGAAAAGGGGCTCGCCGTCGCGCGCATGGCCGCCCACATCACCTATCTTTCGGAAGCGGCGCTCCACCGCAAGTTCGGCCGCAACCTGCAGGACCGCGAGGCGCTCACCTTCGGCTTCGACGCCGATTTCCAGATCGAGAGCTATCTGCGCCACCAGGGCATGACCTTCGTCGACCGCTTCGATGCCAATTCCTATCTCTATCTGACCCGCGCGATGGACTATTTCGATCTTGCCGCCGATCACGGCGGGCGCCTCGCCGATGCCTTCGCCGGGACCAGGACGCGCTTCTGCCTGGTTTCCTTCACCAGCGACTGGCTGTTCCCGACCGAGGAGAGCCGCTCGATCGTGCATGCCTTGAACGCGGCGGGCGCTTCCGTCTCCTTCGTCGAGATCGAGACGGATCGCGGCCACGACGCTTTCCTGCTCGACGAGCCGGAGCTGTTCGCGGCCATCAACGGCTTCATCGGTTCGGCAGCACGCGCAAGGGGGCTCAGCCTATGAGCGTCAACCGCGCCCAGCGTGTCGACCTCGAAGTCGTCACCGATCTCATTCCGGCCAAGTCGCGCGTGCTCGACGTCGGCTCGGGCGACGGCGTCCTCCTGGAACTGCTGCAGGAGACCAAGCAGGTCGATGGCCGCGGGCTGGAACTGTCGCAGCGTGGCGTCAACGAATGCGTGGCGCGCGGCCTCTCCGTGATCCAGGGCGACGCCGACACGGATCTGAAATTCTATGCCGACAAGGGCTTCGATTTCGTCGTGCTGTCGCAGACGCTGCAGGCGACGCGCAACCCGAAGGTGGTGCTCGATGAGCTGCTTCGGATCGGTAACCGCGCCATCGTCTCCTTTCCCAATTTCGGTCACTGGCGCGTGCGCTTTTCGCTGCTGACCAAAGGCAGGATGCCGGTCACCAAGGACCTGCCCTATTCCTGGTATGACACGCCCAATATCCACTTCTGCACCATACGCGACTTCGTCAACCTGTGCGAAGAGCTTGGCGCGACCGTCGAGAAGGCGACCGCGCTCGACGCCAACGGCCAGAAGATCGGCCTGTCGATGCCGTGGTGGTTCTGGAACTTCTTCGGCCAGCAAGCGGTGTTTCTGCTCAGGCGCTGACGCCGCCGCGCGATCGGTTCCATGAACGCATGATTCTCACCGCCGGCTCTTGCCGGCGGACGGCCTCCGCGGACCGGAAGGCCGATTGTGTTGCCATCAAACCGCAACGTTGCGGAAAAGCCCCCCGTTTCGCATTTCTCGGCCGGCTCGGCGTGACACACAGGTGGCTTTTTTGTAGCGTCGACCGCAAATCACAGGTGGGAAACATAGCCATCAAACCCATCCGACACGCGCCAGATCCGACCGGTGGCAGCCCGATGTCGAACCAGGACGTTCCGCTGATCTCAGTGATCACGCCGACCCATAACCGGCGCAGTCAGGTCGTACGTGCGGTGAAAAGCGTTCTGGTGCAGACACTTACCCGCTTCGAGCACATCGTGGTCGACGACGGTTCGACCGACGGGACGGCCGCCGCGCTGGCCGAGATCCGTGACCCGAGGCTGATCTATGTCGGCGCCAAATGGCGCGGCGCCAATGCCGCCCGCAACGCGGGCATCGAGCGCGCGCGGGCGCCCGTGGTGACCTTCCTCGATTCGGACGACGTCTATCTGCCGGACCGGCTGGAGCGGACGCTGGCGCGCTTCGACCAGAATCCCTCGCTCGAGGTCCTGATCAGCTCGTTCCTGTCGCTGAAGGGCAGCCGCAGCACCAAATGCATCAACCGCGAGGCCTTTCTTGATAAAAGCGCGCTGCAGCGCGCCCTGGTCTCGCAGACTATTTTCATCGCCGGCTCGGCAATCACCGCCAGGCACGTATCGCTGCTGGCGATCGGCGGCTATGACAGCGACATCACGCGCATGCAGGATCTCGACCTTCTGCTGCGCTTTGCCCGCCGCGGCGGCGCCCAGCTGTCCGAAGACATCGACTGGAAGAAGTACAATTCGGAGAACTCGATCTCCCGCCGGCGCGACGGCTATGTCGCGGCCTATGCCAACCTGATCGACAAGCATCCCTATATCGCCGACCGCTATCCCGATGTCCCGCCCTTTATGATCGCTCGCCAGATCATCGCCGACACATTGAAGGGCCGGCTGCAGCAGGCCTTTTCCGGCTACCTAGCCAACCGCTCGTCAAACGCGCTCGGCTATTCGCTGCCGCAACTGCTGCGCGGCTATGTCATCGGCCGCCGCTGGCGGCGCGACTGTTACGAGGAGTTCCGCGCCAAATACGGCCCCCGCGCGGTCTGATGCGGCCGCAAGACCGCTATCGGTCGAGTTCCGGAAAATACGGATCGGAGAACCGCTGCCGCAGGCGCTCGCCCAGCAGGCAATCGACGGGCGCTGCATCCTGGACGCGAATGGATCTGGCGTCGGCGAGGCCGCTCACCTCCTGGATCAGCTTGCGGCGGATGGCGGTCGAGAATTCGGACGCCGCGTAGATCGGCAGCACGAAGGAACCGTCTCCTCCGGTCACGCAATCGGCATAGTATCGGTCGAGGCGGCTGACGCTCGGCGACGGCCTGATGAGTATGGGCAGGCCGTTGATAACGATACCCTCGGCAACGGCGGCATCGCGGATCGCGGCGACAGGCCGTCCGGTATTGTTGGGGCCGTCGCCCGATATGTCGATGACCCTGCGCGGCGCCGAAAAGGCGCTTTTCTCCAGGAGCCCGGTGCCGAAGCCCAGCGCGCCCGAGATCGAGGTGCCGCGAAAGCTCCGGAACGGCCGGGAGGCGATCTTGTCGGCGAAGGCGTTGGCGCTGCCCTCGCCGTCAATGACCTGCCAGGCGATGACGCCGTCGTCGCGAACCACCCCTGCCCATTCGAAATAGGCAAGCGCGATGCGCCCGTTCGTTCCCGAACGAACCGCGTTGATGAAATCGCGATGACGCAGCGCCTCGACATAACCGGCGCGCTGCAGCGCGAACTCCTCCTCATCCATCGACTGCGAAATGTCGACGGCAAGCACCAGCTCCACATCGACCGGCGTGCCGCCGCCAGGCGCGGGCAACGAAGCCGCCTCGGCGCAGGCGAAACAGGCAAGCAGGCTGAGCATCTCGAGCATGGCTGCAGGCGTTCTGTCGACGCCGGCGATTCTTCCCGGCGATCGCGGCAAAATAAAGCTATTTCTTGCGGCGCGCCGCCTGGGGCGGCGGCTCGATCGCTCCGGCGCGGACGCGCGCCGGCTTGAGCGCCGGGCCGCAGACGTCCTTGACGATGGTGAAGGCCCTCGGGAAGAACTGGTTGTTGTGCAGGCCGCGCCCGATATTGAGGATTGCTGCATCCGGGAGCCTGGCCTGCAGCATCGCCAGCACGCGCCGCAGCGTCGCGCCGTCCAACGTGTCCAGCGCCTCGTCGATGATGACCCATTTCGGCTTCCGCAGCGCCAGCCGGGCAAACGCCAGCAGGCGCTGCTCGTCGTCCGCCAGCTCACGCTCCCAGCGCGCCGAGCGGTCGAGCTGGGACGACAGGCGCTCCAGCCCGACCTCGCCGAGCACGGCCTTGATCTCGGCGTCGTCGATCTTGACGCCCTCGGCGTGGTTCAGCACATCGCGCAGCGAACCGAGCGGGAAATAGGGCGTGCGCGGTACGAAGAACGGCTTCTCCCCGTCGGGCATGCCGATGCGGCCCCCTCCCCAGGGCCACAGGCCGGCAAGGGCGCGGAAGAACAGCGTCTTGCCGGCGCGCGGATCGCCAGTGATCATGACATGCTCGCCCGGATGGACTTCGACGCTCGTCTCGGCAAGCCGGGTGCAGCCGTCGGGCGAGGCGACTTCGAGCTCGTCGAATGTCAGCTTGCCGTCCGGATTCTCGCCGACCTCGATTCGCTTTTCCTTGTCGTGCAGGATGTCCGTTTCGCCAAGCGCGATGCGGAAGTCGGCGACGCGCATCAGCGTTGCCCGCCAGTCGGCGATGGCGCCGATATTGTTGATGAACCAGCGCAGCGAGGAATTCACCTGGTTGAAAGCGCCCACCGCCATCATCAAGCCGCCGAAGCTGATGTCGCCCGCGAAATAGACGGGCGCGGCCACCAGGATCGGGGCTACCACGGTGATCCAGCCATAGGCATCGGTGACCCAGGAAAGGTTGATCTGGGCGCTGTAGATACGCCGCATAGCGCCAAGCACGGTGCCGAGGTCGAGCTCCAGCTGGCGCCTGGCATCGGCCTCGCCATGGGCCAGAGCGATCGCATCGACATTCTCGTTGACCCGGACCATCGAGGAGCGCAGCTCCGCCTCGCGGGTGTAGCGGTCGCTGTTGAAGCGTATCAGCGGCCGGCCCACCAGCCAGCTCAGCCAGGACGCGATGCCGGCATAAAGGACCGCAGCCCAGACCATGTAGCCCGGTATGGTGATCGAATGGCCGCCGATATGGAAGACGAAGCCGGAAGAGAGCTGCCAGAGCACGCCGACGAAGGACGCCAGCAGGATGAAGGACTGCAATAGGCCGACGCCAAGGTCGGTCGACAGATCCGACAGATGGGCGGCATCCTGCTGCATGCGCTGATCGGGATTGACGCCGATGGCGCCGGCATGGGCGAGCCGGAAGGCCCGGGCCGGCGCCATCCATTCATCGATGAGGTCGAGCGTCAGCGCCTCGCGCAGCTTCAGCCGGATCATCTGGTTGAGCCACGTCTGGCCGATATTGAGCACCAGCAGGCTGCCGGCGATTTCCACAAAGATCATCAGTTGGTGCAGGAAGCCCCCGAGGTCGCGCCGCGCCAGCGCATCGTAGAAAGGCTGGTTCCATCGGTTGAGCAGAACCTGCCCGATCGAGGTCGCGATGATGACGGCGACGATGCCGACACTGACCCAGGCAAGCGGCCGGCGCACCGGCGAGGTCTTCAGCGCCATGCGTATCGTGGCCAGCTGGTCGGAAAGGCTGCTGGTCTCGATCGAGAACGCAGCCTGCTCGGCGCCTGGCTTGTAGTCCATTTGGTCAGCCATAAAGGACATCCCTGATTTCGGGCGCGATCAACGGAGCCGCGCCGCGAAGCTTTCCCTCAGATAGGGTGGCGATGGGGGTAAAGGACAAGGCGCGACACCGATCACGAACGCGTCACCCGTCGGGCGGCGACGTCCGCCGCCTTGCGTCCGAGCCGCGTCGCGCCCTGTGGCGAGAAGACTGGCACGAAGACGCGGCGCGAGGCGCGCTGGGCGACCGGCACGCCCTGGTAGAGCCGCTTCTGCGCCTCGACGACGATGACGCCCGAAAAGATCGGCCAGAACCGGCGGCCGGCCCGCTCCAGCACATTGTGGAACCGCATCATGAAACGCCGCGGCGACGGCGGGAAGAACAGCGCATCGCTCCAGGTCGCCGGGGTGAAGTTCGCCTCGCGCAGCAACTCGGTCAGCTGGCCGCGCGAGAACGGCCGGCCGTTGCCGAAGGGCGTGTGCTCGAAGCGCGCCCAGACGCCGCGCCGGTTGGGCACGACGATGACGACTCTGCCCGCCGGCGACAGCACGCGCCAGATTTCGTTCAGCGTCTCGCGCGGGTTTTCGGCGTGCTCGAGCGAATGCACCAGGAGCACGCGATCGATGCAGGAATCGACCAGCGGCAGTTCCTCGTCGAAGACCAGCGCCGTCGCCGTCGGTCCTGACGCCGGCCATACCACAGCGCCCTGCGTTGCCGGCATGAAAGCGAAGACACGCTCGGCATCGGTGCCGAAGCGTTCCAGCCATGGC
The DNA here is from genome assembly GCF_003998075.1 of Mesorhizobium sp. M2A.F.Ca.ET.037.01.1.1. Lineage (NCBI taxonomy): Bacteria > Pseudomonadati > Pseudomonadota > Alphaproteobacteria > Hyphomicrobiales > Phyllobacteriaceae > Mesorhizobium > Mesorhizobium sp. M2A.F.Ca.ET.037.01.1.1. The sequence continues at coordinate 8,271 of NZ_RZSA01000161.1, forward strand.
AGCGCGTAGCCGAGGCCGACCAGCCGCTCGTTGGGGACAGTTGCCCAGATGGACGACAGCGCCATGGTGATCGAGCGCTCGGCGAGACGCCCGAGCGTGGACGAGTAGAAGGAACGCAGGTCGACGATGTCCGAATGCATGCGCGGGACGGTAGCCGTGAAGCCTGCCAAGTTCAACAAAGGCGCAAGTTCGATAAACGCGCCAAGTTCGATAAACCCGGATGACATCGGCGGCCGGTCGCCCTATGTCTGCGGCGATAATGGAGAAAGATGCCGATGGCCGTAGAGATCGAGCAGTTCATGTGCCGCACGGACAATTTTGGCGTGCTGGTCCACGATCCCAAAAGCGGCGAGACGGCGATCATCGACGCGCCGGAAGAAGTGCCGATCCTTGCGGCGATCAAGCGCACCGGCTGGACGCCGACATTGATCCTCACCACGCACCATCATGCCGATCACGTCGAGGCCAATCTGGCGCTCAAGGAGCGCTTCAAGCTGCGCATTATTGGCCCGGAAGCCGAGAAGGCAAAGATTCCCGGCATCGACGAGACGGTCAGCCAGGGCTCGGTCGTGCGCCTTGGCGAGGAACGGATCGAGGTCATCGAGACGCCCGGCCATACCGCCGGCCATGTCTCCTACCACCTGCCGGCCTCGAAAGTGGCCTTCACCGCCGACACTTTGTTCGCGCTGGGTTGCGGCCGCCTGTTCGAATGCAAGCCGCCGGTGATGTATGAATCGTTGAAGAAGCTGGCGGCGCTGCCTGCGGAAACCGCCATCTAT